>NZ_JBXWSJ010000013.1:0-93668 GCF_059613365.1 Ruegeria sp. BHSA163 | reverse complement strand
CGGCAAGTTTGTCACCGGCGCGACGATAGATGTCGATCACTCTGAATTCACTGGCTTTACCCGTCGCTGGCATACCCATGAACCCACCGGTGGGAACGGCCGTGAAGTTAGGCCACCCGAAAAAGCCGCCATAGTGACCCTCGGCAAGGCGGCAGACATGTTTTGTCTTTGTCCGGTCTTTGAAAGAGGCGCGAAAAGGCCCGGAATGTTGCTTGGAATAGCGTTCAATCGTGTAAGTCGCGCCAATTCCTTCTGGCCCCCACCAGATCATGTCATCATGCCAGCTTCGGGCTAACTCGTCTTCAAGCGAAAACCCACTGTCCCACTGACCCAGATCTGCGATCATCGCATTTATTACGGCCATGGTCTTCTTGCCCTCTTCAACGGGTTGCTCACTAAATAACAAGCCGTCGTGGGTTCTCGGGCCGGGTTGCAGCAAATGCGCTGCGGTCTGAGGGGGAAACGGGTTTTGCCCTGCTTGCACCATCAGGTGTGGTATATCGAAGTACATCGCCGTCTCAACGATCCGTTGTTCGACTATTTTGTAGAATGCGCAATAGCGCAGGAATGCCAATTTGCCTGTTGGACGAATATCCAACCACGGTTGGTCGAACAGCCCCATTAAATTCCCCATGGACACGACCCAGATGTCAGCATCATCGCTCAGCGAGTTTTGTCCGGCGAACATGATATCTATGCGGTTCTGGAGATTAGTAATTCTGCTTTTGAGCGGCTGCCAGAATTGCAGAGCCACCTGTTCCACCCCGTTGATTTGGTTGAATGGCTGAAAGCCATGCCACACCAAATCAGAAGCGCAGAATTGTGACATTACAAATTGAACTTCATGCTCTTTGGCAGAGTCCAAGGCGGCGTGAAACGCCGAAACCAGTTTTTTTTCCGATTGAAAACTCACAGTATTTACCATTTTAATCAGCGCTTTACGAGCGGCGGGCGATCGAATTGAGTCGGCCACAAACAACATTCTTGCATACGTATGCAAAAATGTCTTGCCAGAAATGATGAGGCAATATTACAGTTTTGCAAACGTATGCAAAACGAATCCTTCCCGGGAGTAGGCACTATGGCAGAAATTCAACTGCGCAATGTCGGTAAACGCTGGGGCTCTTTTATCGGGGTCCACAATTTCGACCTGACAATTGCGGATAGAGAGTTTCTGGTTCTTCTGGGTCCCTCCGGTTGCGGCAAGACTACTACCATGCGGATGATAGCCGGCTTGGAAGATGTGACCGAAGGCGACATCATGATTGACGGCAATGTAGTTAACGATCTGGAACCCAAGGACAGAGACGTAGCGATGGTGTTTCAGAGTTACGCTCTTTACCCAAACATGAACGTTTATGAAAACATCCGCTTCCCGTTGAAGGTTCGCGGTATCGACCCTTCGACCCACGATGAAAAGGTGCGCCGCGCCAGCGCTATGGTCGAGTTAGACGACTTCCTCCACCGCAAGCCTGCGGAGTTGTCGGGTGGTCAGCGGCAGCGTGTGGCACTGGCCCGCGCAATTGTCCGCGAACCTAACGTGTTCCTGATGGATGAGCCGTTGTCCAACCTGGACGCCAAGTTAAGGGTATCTACCCGGGCGCAAATCAAAAATCTCAGCCACGAACTGGCAGTGACAACGATCTACGTGACCCATGATCAAATCGAGGCCATGACCCTTGCTGATCGCGTAGTAGTCATGAAGCAGGGGGTGGTGCAACAGGTCGGAAGCCCGACCGAGATTTACGACCGCCCTGCAAACACTTTTGTGGCCAGCTTCATCGGGTCGCCTGCGATGAACCTGATGGAGGGCGAGGTAAGCGGCAGTGTGTTCCGTACCGAACATGTCGAAATTCCGGTAAATGCTCCGGACGGACCGCTGACGCTCGGATTTCGCGCCGAAGATGCAAGCCTTGCCGATAGTCAAGGTCAGATCACGGCTCCAATCTATACACTGGAGTTACTGGGCGATGCGACCATGATCTCGGTGCGTGTTGGCGGCGCGCTGGTTTCAGTCAAGGCTGACAAAGCATTTCGCGCCGAGATTGGCGAAACAGTCTCTTTCTCGGTGCCGACAGAAATCTGTCACCTCTTCAAAGCTGGAAGCGGTGCGCGGATCGGGGACTAGCCCCATAAACTGTCCTCACGGGCAAAACACCGGTCCGGACGTCGACGACGGACCGATCCTGACAGGGAGAAACGCATGAAAATCAAGACGATCCTATTGGCAGGTGCTGTGTCCATCGCCGCTGGTGGTGCATGGGCCGATTGCGCCTTTGAAAACGAAGTGCCGTTGAAATCGCTTTCGGCTGGCTTTGAAGCGTGGAAAGCCGTCACAGATGCGATGGCAGAGTGTGGTAATTTCAGCGCCTCGCTGGACCAGGAATTCCGCGAAAAACAACCCGAAGCTTTTGCGGCTGACCCAGCACTTTACCAGATCGGCGGCGTATCGAACGCCACTCTGGTGCCTTTGCTGAACGCGGGAACGATCCGGCCGCTGGATGATCTGGTTGAGAAATACGGCCAGGACTTGCTGCCAAACCAGCTGATCAAAGTGGATGGCAAAACCATGGCGATAGCCATGATGGTGAACGCGCAGCACTTGATGTACCGGGACGATGTTCTGGCGGAATTGGGCATAGAGGAACCCAAAACCTACGCTGACGTTCTGGCCGCAGCAGCCAAGATCAAGGATGCTGGAGTGATGGAATACCCAATCGGCGGAACCTTCAAGACCGGTTGGAACTTGGGCCAGGAATTCGTCAACATGTACTTGGGCGAAGGTGGTTCGTTCTTTGGGGATGGCAATATGCCGGCTATCAACAACGAACAGGGAGTTGCGGCCCTTGAGACGCTTAAATCGATGACCGAGTACATGGACCCGGAATATCTAGTCTCCGACTCAACCTACGTGCAGCAGCAGTTTCAGCAGGGCAAGATTGCCATTGCAAATCTTTGGGCCAGCCGCGCGGCTGCCATGAATGATGAGGCTGAAAGCCAGGTCGTTGGCAAGGTGACTATGTCAGCGGCCCCTATGGGTTCTGCAGTACCAGCGACCACAATTTGGTGGGACGGTATCGTCCTGGCATCGAACATGAGCGATGAAGAGGCTGACGCTGCCTTCCGCGTAGCTATGGAAGGTATCGACGGTGATATGGTCAGCGCCAACAATGATGCGGCGGTGTGGCTTAACCCGGCTTACGCGGCTGGTCCGCTGGCAGCAGGAGCTGCAGCATCTGCTGAAGCCGGTGCCAAGCCATATCCGGCATCTGGTCCAATGGGCATAATGCACACAGCGTTGGGTAACGGTCTGGCCGATTATCTCACTGGCGCAAAGGACGCGCAAACTACATTGGCCGATATCGAGGCGGATTATGTTACCGCTGCGAAGGAAGCTGGCTTGATCAGCAACTGATCCTTCCACGGGGAGGGCTTCGGTCCTCCCTCGCCCTGTTCCTGAGAACCATGAGAAAGGCAGAGCCATGAATTTCCGGACATTTGCCGCCTTTGTCGGCCCTTCTGTCTTTATGATGCTTCTCTTTATCGCTTTCCCACTGGTCAGCGTGTTCAAACAAAGTTTCTATGTCACTCAACCAATCTACGAGACGGTCGAAAAGGAAACCTGTACACCCGGTTTTCTGAAACAAACTTGCGTGACGGAACAAGTTTCGCAGCCGAAATTGGATGAGCATGGTGAGGTGATCACGCAAACCCAATATGTCGGGCTGCAAAGCTATCGCAATGTTCTGGAACCGGAACGGGCATGGCGCGCGATAAGCGACGGTAATTGGCACGTTTTGTCGACGATAAACTTTTGGAAAGCGCTGCGTTTCACTCTGACCTTCACTTTGATCACACTGCCTTTGGTTGTTGGTTGTGGGCTGGGGATAGCAATTTTGATCAACAACGCGGCCAAATCAATACGTGGACCGGTGATATTCATTTCGCTCTTGCCCTTCATCATCACGCCTGTGATCGGTGTGCTGTCGATCAATTGGCTGTTCCGTGGTGATGGCATTCTGACCGCACTGATTGAATGGTGGCTAAACCGCGATATCGCCCTGTTTGCGCAGGCTTGGACAATCGAAATTCTGATGATGCTTTATCGCGTTTGGCACGTGGCGCCTTTCGCCGCCATCGTTTTCTATGCGGGTCTACAAACCGTCAATCAGGACAGTCTGGAAAGCGCGGTGATCGACGGCGCAACCCGTTGGCAGCGTTTGAAATACATAGTCATCCCCCACCTGATGCCTTTGATTATCTTCGTGTCTATGATCCATTTGATGGACAGCTACCGCGTTTTCGAAGAAATCGTAGGTTTCTCGAGCCAAGGCTATGTCATCTCATTGCAGTGGCTGACTTTCGACTACCTGACCCCGGATCAGGCAGGCAACCGGTCGATCAGCCGGGCTTCGGCCAACTCGATGCTAACCATGATCGGTGTTGTTATCCTACTTATCCTACCGCTGCGCCGCACTTGGCGTGATCATAAAGGGGGTCATTAATATGTCCTCGCGCGCACTTCGCCAGCCATTCAGCTTACGCCTGACTTCGAACGTTTGTCTGGCGCTTTGGTGTCTGATTGCGTCCTTCCCGATCTTCTGGATCGTTGTAATGAGCTTCAAGTCACCAGTGGACGCCTTCGATAGTAATGCGCTGAACGTTATTTTCGGCCCGGCAACCTTGGGTGTCGGCAAAGGTCTGTCACTTTTGGACATTATTTTTGGTGTGGCGGTTATTTGGGCGACGATCATTGTCGCAACAAGGGCCCTTCCATCTTTGGTGAAATCCTACACTAAACCTGGGCAAGAATGGTTTGGTTGGCTGATTGGTGTGCTGACTTTGCTATTGGGTTTTCTACTGGTTTTCTTTGTTATTTTGCCAACGTTTCTTGCCTTGCTCAATCCGTTGTTTGGCCCACTTGTACGCGACATTCTTGGCTTAACAACCGAACACTACAAAACTGTCTGGATAGACCGAGGGTTCTCGAACAACTTTAAGAATTCACTTATTGTCACCACTGGAGTTGTAACGGTTTCACTGACTGTTGGAACTTTGGCGGGTTATGGTCTGGCCCGGTCTGGGTCCACGCTAGCTTTCTGGATTCTTATCGTCGCTCTGGTGTTCCGCGCACTGCCCCATTCCGTGCTTGTCGCAGGTTATCTTCCGGTCTTTATCAACTCTGCCGAATGGCTTAGCCCGATACTGGGCGACAATGCGCCAACCCTATATGGCAAGCCGTTCGCCGTGATCGCCGTGCTTGTCGCCATCAACCAACCGTTTACGATTTGGATGCTGAGGTCATTCTTCCAGAACATTCCGGCTGAATTGGACGAGGCCGCCCGTGTTGACGGTTGCAGCCACTTTCAGGCCTTTCGCAGGGTCATCATGCCTGTGATGTGGCCTGGCGTTATTACGACCGGTTTGTTTAGTTTCCTGTTGGCTTATAATGACTTTCTTGTCACCGCACTTTTGCTGGACGCACAAAACCAAACCATGGTTCCGGCAATTGTGGGAATGTTCAACCGTGAGACGACCACAACAGATCAGGTTGTTGCTGTGGCCGCTGCGGTATCGATCACCGCGCCACTGATCTTCCTTGTACTGATATTCCAGCGCCAGATCGTGAGCGGCTTGACGGCTGGGGCGGTCAAAGGTTGATGAGCAAGAATGCAAGACATAACGCTATGTCGCGCCATCCGGCGCTGAACAGGATGCCGAGGGATTTTCTGAGATTTGGGGTCAAACATCCCAATCCCTCCTACTGGCAACCTGAAAGGACAAAGACATGAAAGGTTCCCGTCCTGAACAAGCGGTTCTGACCCGCGAAACGGACATGAGCAAAACCGAAGACACGCGCCGCGTTATTGAAACCATGGTCGACGGTTTAAACGACCACCGCATTGACGACATCGGAGAATTCTTCGCCCAAGGCTTCCGCTGGATGGGCAATCAGGGCTGCGGCACAAAGGTGGGCCTGCAGGAATTTCAGGACAACTGGCAGCGCCCGTTTCAGGCCGCATTCTCTGACAAGACCTGCATTGACGAGGCACGCCTGTACATGGGCGAGTGGGCGGCAGCCTTTGGCCGTCAGGAAGCCACTCATTCCGGCGAGTTCCTAGGCATCGCACCCACCGGCAAGCGGGTCGAGATCCGATATATGGACTTTTGGAAAGTCGTCGACGGCAAGATAGTCGACAACTGGGTGAATGTGGATTTCGCCCATGTCGCCGCGCAGCTAGGCGTGGATGTATTCAAAGGCGAAGGCTGGGAAGCATTTGACCGGGGAGAGAAAGCTCCGCCCCGGCCCGACAACTGAGGATTAGCACCATGGCAATCGAATATTTGAAACGCGGCAAATCCGACGAGGACCGGGCAGAAGATGACGCCAAAACCCGCGCTGTGGTTGAAGCAACGCTGAAAGACATCGAAGCCCGCGGCGACGCAGCCGTGCGTGAGTTGAGCGAGAAGTTTGACAACTATTCGCCAGTATCATTCCGTCTCAGCCAGAAGGAAATCGATAGTCTTATTGGACAACTGACGGATCGTGAAATTGCCGATATCAAATTCGCGCAAGAACAGGTACGTAATTTTGCGCAGGCGCAGCGGGATTCAATGTTGGACATCGAGGTTGAAACTCTGCCTGGCGTCATATTGGGTCATAAGAACATCCCTGTACAATCTGTTGGATGTTATGTGCCTGGTGGAAAGTTTCCAATGGTGGCCTCTGCCCACATGTCCGTGGCTACCGCCTCAGTTGCCGGTGTTCCTCGGATCATCGCTTGTACACCTCCCTTCCAAGGCAAGCCAAACCCGGCGGTGATTGCAGCCATGCATCTCGGCGGTGCGCATGAAATCTACGTTATGGGCGGCATTCAGGCGATCGGCGCAATGGCTTTGGGAACCGAGACCATTAATCCCGTTCACATGCTGGTGGGTCCCGGCAACGCTTTTGTCGCAGAGGCCAAACGCCAATTGTTTGGTCGCGTCGGTATAGACCTGTTCGCGGGGCCAACCGAGACAATGGTTATTGCGGATGAGACAGCAGCTGATGCGGAACTCTGCGCGACCGATCTGCTTGGTCAGGCTGAGCATGGCTATAACAGCCCCTGCATTCTGCTGACCAACTCACGCAAATTGGCCGAAGATACCATGTCCGAAGTCGACCGTTTGCTGGGTATCCTGCCTACAGCTGGCACCGCGAAAGTGTCATGGGACGAGTATGGCGAAGTGATCGTCTGCGACACGTATGACGAGATGCTGAAGGTCGCCGATGACATCGCCTCGGAACATGTTCAGGTAATGACCGACCGCGACGACTGGTTCCTTGAGAACATGACTTGCTACGGTGCTCTGTTTCTTGGTCCGCGTACAAATGTTTCAAATGGCGACAAAGTGATCGGAACAAACCATACATTGCCAACAAAAAAAGCCGGGCGCTATACCGGTGGGCTTTGGGTGGGAAAGTATCTGAAAACTCACAGCTATCAGAAAGTACTGACCGATGAAGCGGCGACGCTTATTGGTGAGTATGGCTCGCGCTTGTGCATGCTGGAAGGTTTTGTTGGCCATGCCGAACAGTGCAACGTTCGCGTGCGTCGCTATGGCGGTATCAACGTACCCTACGGCGAACCCGCCCCCTACCGGGACGCCGCAGAATGAGTGACAAGCACACACAACACAAAGCCCTTATCGCACCACTCAGGGCGGCGATGTACGACTTTTCCGAGGCCGGTGTACGTAAAGCGTTGGCCGAAGTGACAAGCTCAGACGCCGTGTTCCACCTGTGCCATCCTTTTGGCGACAGCACAGGCAGTGATGCTTTTTTCGATTGCGCCTATAAGAACCTTTTGGATGCCTGGCCTGATTTAGAACGTCGTGACTACATTGTCATGGCCGGACCGGACGACGGTGGAGCTGACTGGGTCGGCTGTGGTGGCTACTATACCGGTACCTTCATCGGGCCTTGGCTGGATATCCCGCCCACCGGTCATCAGGCAACCATGCGGTTCCACGAATTCTACCGTTTTGTAGATGGCAAAGTCGTTGAGTTTCAGGCACTTTGGGACATCCCCGAAGTAATGATACAGGCCAAAGCCTGGCCGATGTCCCCAAGCCTGGGTCTCGAATGGCATGTGCCCGGTCCAGCCACTCAAGACGGTTTTGTTCCGGGGCCCTACGATGAAGCTAAGGGCACCAAGTCCTGTCAACACATAATAGAAATGCTCGAATTTCTAAAAAGACATCCATCCCAAGGTGGCCCCGAGGTGATGGAGATGGAACGGTTCTGGCACCCTCGCATGAACTGGTACGGCCCTTCGGGTATAGGGACCGGCCGTGGTTACGCTGGCTTTCGAAACTGGCACCAAATTCCATTCTTGAATGGCATGCCGGACCGCGGGCAGTACGTTGATGACATAATCTACCATTTCTTCGGTGATGGCGAATATGCCGCTGTGACCGGCTGGCCTAACATGATTCAGACGGTTACTGGTGACGGCTGGATGGGGATTGTTCCTTCAGGAAAAATGATCACCATGCGGAGTCTCGATTTCTGGCGACTTGAAAACGGCAAGATCCGCGAGAATTGGGTTCTGGTCGACCTTCTTGACGCCTACCGACAGCTTGGTGTCGACGTCTTTGCCCGATTGCGAGAATTCAACAAGGCTCGCAACATAGGTCGCATCGATGTTCCCGATGGAATGCACTGATGACCGAATTGCCACGTACCCCTTCGTTTTCCCTTAGCGGAAAGACTGCCTTAGTAACCGGCGCTTCGTCAGGCATCGGTCAGGGCTGCGCGGTAGCTCTTGCCGAAGCAGGTGCTCACGTCGTTTGCGCGGCCAGAGGCAAGGAGCGATTAGATGAAACCGTTGCGGCATTGCAAAGGCAGGGCTGGTCGTCCGAGGCTGCGGTCGTAGATCAGGGTGATCTTATTGCCCTAAATCGGATTTTTGAGGGCCGTGTATTCGACGTGGTTGTGAACTCTGCTGGAATTGCACGCCATAGCCCGGCGATTGAGACAACGCCCGAGGATTTTGACACCGTCGCGGACGTAAATCTGCGATCGGCCTATTTCCTGTCGGCTTATGCCGCCAAGGCCTTGATGGCAGCAGATAAGCCAGGGTCAATCATTCACATCTCAAGTCAGATGGGCCATGTGGGCGGGGTTGACCGGGCGCTTTATTGCGCAACCAAGCATGGCCTCGAAGGTATGGTCAAAGCTATGGCCATTGAATGGGGCAAGCAACGAATTCGCATCAACACAATTTGCCCGACATTTATTCGCACACCCTTGACGCAATCCACGTTTGAAAATCCTGAACGCGCTGCGTGGATTATGGAGAAGATCAAGCTGGATCGCGTGGGCGAGGTCGAAGATATCATGGGTGCAGTCACTTATCTTGCGTCCGACGCTTCTGCTTTGGTTACAGGCACTTCGATGCTGATCGACGGAGGTTGGACGGCGGACTGATGGTTGAAAAGGTGACATCACTTCAAGTTGCCCAACTTGCCGGCGTCAGCCAATCCGCCGTCAGCAGGGTGTTCACACCCGGTGCTTCGGTCAGTAAAAAAACCGAAGATAAAGTGCGGAAGGCGGCCGCTAAGTTGGGGTATCGCCCCAATGTTTTAGCCCGCGCGATGGTATCCGGCAAAAGCCGTATCATCGGATTGGTTGTCGGCTATCTGGACAACTACTTCTATCCCGAAGCGCTCGAAAAACTGTCGAACGCACTGCAGGAACAAGGCTATCACGTTTTGATCTTCATGGCTTCTCGCTCGGCTGGGAATATCGACAATGTGATGGACGAAATCCTCGATTATCAGGTCGACGGGGTTATTTTGGCGTCGGTCCCGATGTCGTCGGACATAGCGATGCGCTGCCAGCAGGCTGGGGTTCCGGTTGTGTTGTTTAACCGCAGTCAGGATATCGAAGGCATCACCACTGTTACTTCCGACAACTACGCTGGGGGTCGCAAAGTGGCCGAGTTCCTTATTGATGGGGGGCATGAAAGGATAGCCTATATCGCGGGTTGGCAAGGTGCTTCGACCCAACGCGACCGCGAAGCTGGTTTCCGAGCCGCGCTTACAGAGGCCGGGCGAGACCTTTTCGCTCATGAGGTCGGTGATTTTCACACCGAAAACGCCCGCGCCGCAGCCCGACGAATGTTTGATGTTGCACCAGACAAACGACCCGATGCCGTCTTCGTCGCCAACGATCACATGGCACTGGCTGTGATGGACGTCATACGTTTTGAACTTGGCCTAAACGTACCCGAGGATATCTCGGTCGTGGGTTATGACGATGTACCGCCTGCCGGGTGGCCCGCCTACAATCTGACTACAATCCGACAGCGGGCCAATCTAATGGTGACCGAAACTGTTGACGCGCTTTTTGAACATATCGACACCCCGGAAATGGCCGAGCCTCGCAAGGTGGCCATTGATGGGCCACTGGTCGTGCGAACCTCGGCCCGTTTGCCAAAAGGGTGGGCCCCACAAAGGACAGAAACATGAAAGGCTTTGATCCCAAATTTCGGGATTTTCCCGACTATATCATTGGTATCACCAAGGAGATCTGGGAAGACCGGGGTATCTCGACCCTGCATGAGTATTACAGTGACGATATCGTCGTTCGTTCGCCCGGGTCGGTTGTTCTGGGTAATCAGAACGTTATCGGCGCAACAATGGCGACGCTGGCCGAGTTTCCGGACCGGCAGCTTTTGGGCGAGGATGTAATCTGGTCAGGTACACCGGAACAGGGCATGCTAAGCTCGCACCGGATCATTTCAACCGCTACGCATCTGGCCGAAGGCGTATACGGTAAGCCAACGGGTACCAAGCTGCGATACCGGATTCTTGCCGATTGTCACGCAATCAACAATCAGATCAACGACGAATGGCTGATCCGCGATCAAGGTGCAATTGTGCGTCAGATGGGTTGGGACCCAAAGGAATATGCGGCCGACCTCATTGAACGTGAGGGCGGGGCGGATAACTGCGTCAGGCCACTGACCCCGGAAACCGATCAGCCCGGACCTTATGAAGGACGAGGCAACGACAACGAGTGGGGACAACGTTACGCCGACATTCTGACCCGGATCATGAACGCCGATATGGGTGCGATCGAAGCAGAGTATGACCGCGCCGTGCAATCCGAATATGTGGGCGGTGTCACTGGCCACGGTTGGGGTGCAGTAGACCGGTTTTGGATGGGACTTCGGGCCTCCTTCCCGAATGCGGAGTTCAAGATCGAACACCAAATTGGCCGCGATGACACGAACATGGCCCCTCGTGCTGCTTTGCGCTGGAGCCTTTGGGGTAAGCATGACGGCTGGGGGGTTTTTGGCGTACCGACTGGCGCACAGGTCTATGTGCTTGGCATCAGCCACGCCGAATTTGGCGAGTTGATCGCCGGCCACCCGCTGCTGCGTCGCGAATATACGCTGTTCGACGAAACTTCGGTCTGGAAACAAATTCTGCTGCAGGGTGGAGAAAGCTGAGTGACCGTAATCGTTTCATCTCTGAATAACAGTCGAGCGGCGCGGCGATTTCATACGCATCGCGCATCACTGCGTGCACGTCGGCTGAACAATCGTCCTCCGGGAGGGCGGGTGTTGATCCCATCGCCCCAATTTCCAAGGAGACAATCTAATGAGCACCATCACACAACGTATCGTCCGCTATGGCGAACTCCAGCCCTGCAAAACGGCGTTTATTGACGCCCACACACCGGGCAGCGATCAAAAGGAAAACTTCACAATCATTGGCGGCGGCGTTTCCGAGTCGCCAGACCAGCATGTGCACATCACCGATAAGATAGGCTTCAACATTGGGGCAGCTGGGCAACCTCCGAAATGTCGCAACTCTTTGCACAGCCACACAACTGCCGAAGTTTTCTTTGTCGCCAAAGGGCGATGGCGGTTTTTTTGGGGCCGTTATGGCACAGCCGGCGAGTTCATTGCCGAAGAGGGCGATATCTTCAATATCCCAACCGGCATTTTCCGAGGGTTCGAAAATGTCGGCCAAGACTATGGAATGATCATGGCGATCCTGGGCGGCGACGATGCGGGGGGCGGCGTCACCTGGGCGCCGCAGGTTATCGAAGACGCGCAGGAGCATGGGCTGATGCTTGGTGACAATGGCGTTTTGTATGACAAAAAAAAGGGTCAGGAATTGCCGCACAACGTACGACCGATGCCTCTTTTGACCGAAGAGCAACTAAAAGAGTACCCAGAGGTGCCGGTCGAGGATGTAGTCGGAAAGTATGTTGCGCGTTATTGGGACCTGATGGCGCTGTCGGCGAACAAACCCGCTCGGGTGATCGGCGAAAATGCTCTGATCAAAGACAAACCGGGGTTCGAAGTCGATTTCCTTGGTCGGGGTTCCTCGATAACCGAACCAATCACGGCCGAAAAACCAGTAGTTCTGATGCCCGCGAGTGGCCACTGGCGTATTTCGGTGGGTGGTTACGAGACAACGCTGTCCACTGGCGATACCGCTTTGGTCTTGCCCGGTGAGTCTTATAGCGTTCAACCGTCAATGACGGGACAGGCAGGTTTGTACCGGATTTCGGCTACTGACGACCCGGCTGGAGCTACTTGGACAGAATGAATGTAAACCCGAAAGACACGCACGCCGTGTACGAACGGCAAGCCACAGAATTCGACAAGCGACGTTCCAAAGCTCTGTTCGAAGCGCGTTGGCTGGCGCGTTTCACCGCCAGCCTGAAACCGGGTGATCACGTATTGGACCTTGGCTGTGGCGCAGGAGATCCGATCGCGCGCTGGTTCATGGCAGAGGGTTTTGCTGTCACAGGCGTCGACTTCTCAGAGGCGATGCTAGCCATAGCTCGGGAACGTTGGCCTGATGGCGATTGGCGAAATGCAGATATGCGTGAGTTTGAGTTGGAACAGCAGTTCGACGGCATCATCGCATGGGACAGCTTTTTCCACCTGACGGCAGATGAACAAAAGAACTGCATAGCTCGTATGGCGCACCATTTGCGGCCGGGTGGGATGCTGATGCTGACGGTTGGTCCTCGTGCTGGAGAGGTAAGCGGCACTGTTGGGGAAGAGCTTGTATATCATGCGTCTTTGTCACCAGCGGACTACGCCATTTGTTTGGAAGAAAACGAATTACGAATGACCGGTTTTCTGGCCGAGGACCCTGAAACCCAAAGCCGTACTGTTCTTATGGCGTGCAAAATTTAAGGAGACTCTTATGACCATAAAGACCACACATGTAGGGTCCCTGCCCCGAACCCAAGAGGTGGTGGATTTCATCTTCGCCCGGGAAAATGAGGAGTCCTACGATATTGATGCCTTTGACGGTTGCATGGCTGATGCAGTTTCAGAGACGGTGCGCAAACAGGTTGAAGCCGGGATCGATATCGTTAGTGACGGTGAAACTTCAAAGATTTCATACGCTACGTATGTCAAAGATCGTTACACCGGTTTCTCGGGAGATAGCCCGCGCAACGCGCCCGCAGATCTGAAGATGTTTCCAAGCTTCCTTCAGCGGTTGGCAAACGATGGAGGCACTCCTCAGTATGCTCGACCTATGTGCACCGGTGAGGTGCGTTCAAAGGGGCAAGGTGAGTTGCAGAAGGACATCGCCAACCTCAAGGCCGCAATGGCACAACATGGGGCAGATCGAGGTTTCATGAATGCAGCCTCGCCAGGTGTGATTTCCCTGTTCCTGCAAAATGACTTTTATCCGACACGAGACTCCTATTTGTCCGCTTTGGCCGACGCCATGAAAGAAGAATATGAAACCATAGTAGCAGCTGGGCTGGACCTTCAATTGGATTGCCCCGATCTGGCATTATCGCGCCACATGCTCTTTACAGATCTCTCGGATGACGAGTTTGTCGCGATTGCCAATTTGCACGTCGAGGCCTTGAACCACGCACTTCAAAATGTACCTCAGGACCGCGTTCGTGTGCACATCTGCTGGGGCAACTACGAAGGTCCGCATTGCTGTGACATCGCAATGGATAAGGTTTTCAACACTCTGATGTCGACGAAATCTCGATATGTCCTTTTCGAAACCTCGAACCCGCGCCACGCGCACGAATGGACTGTATTCCGCGACCGGAGGGGCGAAATACCTGAAGACAAGATTCTAGTGCCTGGGGTGGTCGACACCACCACAAATTTCGTGGAGCATCCAGAACTGGTAGCCCAGAGGATCACTCGTTTTACCGACATCGTGGGCTCAGACCGGGTAATCGCAGGCAGCGATTGCGGATTTGGAACATTTGCAGGTTTTGGTGCCGTCGACCCTGAAATTGCCTACGCCAAACTGGCGACGCTGGTCGAGGGGGCAAAGCTGGCTTCGTAATGACACCGCTGATCTGCTTACCCGGCATGATGTGCGATGCTCGCCTTTTCGGTCCTCAGATCGAAGCGTTGTCCAGCAGAATGCCAATAATGACCTTTCCGCTGAGCCAGCAAAATAGTGTCGAGGCGTTGGCAGCAGATATCCTGAACAATGCACCGCCCTTGTTCGCTCTGGCAGGTTTATCGATGGGCGGTATCGTAGCCATGGAGATTGTGCGTCAAGCTCCGGAACGAGTGTTGCGACTTGCGCTTCTTGATACAAATCCGCTGGCTGAATCACCTGAGGTGGCTGCGCGCCGTGGACCCCAGATGGCAGCAGTGCGCAAGGGTCGCTTGTGGAATGTGATGCGCGATGAGATGAAACCGAAGTACTTGGCTGACGGTCCCCGCCAGGGGTCGATCCTTGACCTGTGTATGGTTATGGCTACCGATCTTGGTCCGGACGTCTTCCTGCGTCAATCTCAGGCGCTGATGGATCGTTCGGACCAAAGCGAAACCCTTTCCGCTTATTCTGGAAAAGCCTTGGTCCTATGTGGCCAAGAAGACGGGCTTTGCCCTGTCGAGCGGCATCAGTTGATGCATGATCTTATGCCACGCAGCACTTTTACAATTATTGATGGCGCGGGCCATCTGCCCACACTGGAACAACCAAACGAGACAACAGCGGCGCTGGTACGCTGGTTGGAGGACACATGACACCGTCCCTTTTATCTTTGCTCCGTAAGATCGACACGCCAACTGTCTGCAATGCCATTGAGGTGGCGCAAGGCAAGCGTGGGTTCAATAGCTTCACCCGCCGTACCATGTTGTGTTCCGCGCCTGAAGAACCCGCAATAGTCGGATACGCCCGCACTGCAAAAATCGCAGCGGTCAATCCCCCGAAAGAAGCTCCGGACGTCATCAAGAATCGCCGAATGGATTACTACAAATATATGTCTGAGGCACCCGGCCCCAGCGTCGCAGTTATCGAGGATGCGGATTATCCAGATTGTATCGGTGCCTTTTGGGGTGAGATCAATACCTCGGTCCACAAGGGATTCGGTATGTCAGGTGTAGTGACCAACGGCGTTATGCGCGATCTGGGCAATTTACCCGAGGGGTTCCCAGTTGTCGCCGGTTCCGTCGGGCCAAGCCATGGTTTCGTCCATGTTCGTGAGATAGACACACAGGTATCAGTTTTTGGCCTAACGGTAAGTCCAGGCGAACTAATTCATGCCGATCGTCATGGTGCATTGGTGATACCTACTGATATCGTCGATCAATTAGAAACCGCAATCCAAAAGCTGTTGACGACGGAACGCATTGTCTTGGACGCCGCCCGCCGGGCTGAGTTCAATTTTGAAGCATTCGAAACCGCGTGGTCGGCTTTCGAGAAAGCCAGGGTCTGAGTTCGGTTGTTAAAAGAGCGCGCCGCATTAGTCGAAGGTCTCCGCCAGTGTGGATTTGGGATCAACGGCATTTGCCCGTATTGCTGACACCCTTTGTAACAAACTGAACAATTTACTTTATGGACTATGCCTTTGCTCAGTTTTTGGGCGGTTCATAGGGATCAGGTGTTCCTGGTGGAATTGGGGGGTACTCCTGAAATGTCGCAAGGTGTTCCTGCAGTTGTGGTAGTGCCTTTTCCACCGCCCAAGTATGCGGAAAAAGTACGCTTTCGCGCTCATGCGGATCATTCAGAAGGTTATACACCCTGGGGGTATCGTAGGACTCGGTTGCGCCGAATGCTGTTGTGTTTTCTTTGAACAGGACCTTCCAATCCTTCCATTTGACACCGAATATCTGCTCGCCCATGTAGACGATCACGCCTTCTCGGTTGGAATTCGGCTGGGCCCCAAGAAAGAACTCAGATTGGTCAATGCCATCAAAGGCCCGGTCTTCCGGCACCTTGCCGCCTGCAAATGCTGCAAGCGTAGGAAACAGATCTATCGAGTGGACGACATCGTTACTAGCTGAACCAGCAGGAATCTTCCCGGGCCACTTGATAGCGAAGGGAACGCGCATGCTTCCTTCGAGGCTTGTAAAAAGAGTGCCGCGCCACGGTCCTGCAGTACCATGTACTGCTGGGACAGGCGAGACGTTGGCATTTCCAACCGGAAGCGCTTCGGGGCCGTTGTCAGCAGTAAAAATAACCACCGTGTCGTCGGCGATGTCTGCCGCCTCAAGCGCATCAACTATACGTCCGATATAGGAGTCTGTCTGGCGAAGAATATCTGCCCATACCCCGTTTCCAGTTGCTCCTTCGAACTCTTCGGAAACGATGTTTGGATAGTGGGTCTGCGTATAAGCAAGATAAATGAAAAACGGCGCGTCTGCCTCGCTCTTGGCTTCGATGAAATCGATGGCTTTCTTTGTCAGGTCGCCGTCAATTTCGCCGCGATAGTCCAGATCATAGTCGCGTGCTACTGTCGCTGGTTCGCCCGCAACGCCCTGCATCACAACAGGCTCTTCCATGTTTGCTTCGGCAAAGCCCGGAAGCGATCGCCAGACTGTGACATCAGTGGTCTCAACACCGTAAAACTCGTCGAAGCCCTGGTTCGTCGGAAAGCGTCCTTCGGTCCAGCCGAGGTGCCACTTGCCAAACATGGCGGTACTATACCCCGCATCCTTGAGCATCTCAGCCATCGTTATCTCCCATTGAGTCAAGCCGTAGACGCCGCCTCCCAGTGGGACTGTATGATTACCGCTGCGGATGCCGTAACGCCCCGTCATAGTTGCCGCGCGGGAGGGAGTACACTGGCTTTCCACGTTGAAGTTCGTAAGCCTCAGTCCTTCAGCCGCCAGCGCATCCATTTCAGGAGTGGCTGTGCCACGGATTATGCCGCCGCCGTTGAACCCCGGTTCACCCCAGCCAAAATTATCCAAAAAAATAAAGACGATATTGGGTCTGTCCTGAGCCAAAACAGCAGTGCCCAGAAGAAGAGACAGAAACAGTGAAAATATTCGCAATAACCACTTCATGACAACGCCCCCAAAACACACAACAACCCTGAGACTGACGAATAAGGTGACTGACCGTCAAGAATGAACTTCCGGTTTAGGTCCGATACGGTCATTCGCCGACGTTTCCCGGGTAAAGCTTGACGCATCATCACCAGCTCAACTTGTCCAACTTCCACAAGAATTTGACTAGGCGCCAAAAGAAATGAAGTGGCGGGTCGCCAATTTCAGACTCACAAAACCGGCAAATTGGGCCGCCCTCTCTAAACAACACTCGAGGTTACGATGCTATCTCGTCAAAAATTCCTACTATCGCGGTTCAATCAGATTGTACCAGACGCAACCGCAACCCTCGTCCGGCAAAGCCGCAACGGCAATGTGGTCCCGCGCCAAGCGCTGAAGGTGTTATTTGGTTTCCTTACCGCAGGGTTGGTCACGTTTGTTCTGTCCCCGTTCATCTCAGCATTTGCTGGCTTTGTTTCGAGTGACCTGACTTCCTACGCGGAATCGTTCCTCGCTCTTTTCACCGGACTTGGCGTATTCTGGGTCACAGCAGCGATCGTGCTTAAAGGGTCGACGCCTCGCGCGTGGTTTGGACGGGGACTTATCTGTATTGGAACCGCGCTTATAACGACACCGATCGGGCTGTCGGTCCTGTTCGCAATATACTTGCAAGACTGGATATCAGTCATATCCGGGACCGCCATTCAAAATGCAGGTACAACTGTGGCATCACTGTTTGGCGGTGTCGTCGTCGCGAATGCCCTCGCCTTGGGACTGGTCTTAGGATGTGTGTCAATGCTGTTTGGGCGATTGCTGGTGCAAGAGCACACTGAATCACCTGTCCGATACTGCAAACCCCAGTCATTCGCCTTATCCGATAAAGGATCGGCACGTGGGCTTTCATTGGAGCAGTCACAATGAACCTGGCCATCAATAACCATTTTCACAGTAATGAATCAGAGCCTTTAACCATGGACCCAATTCGCATCCTTATCGTTGCACCGGACGAAGCGCGTTCAGCAATTCAAGAGCTTGCAACACAGCTTGTAGGAGCTGAGATAGTTGGTGTTGCCTACAATCTAAGAACGGCAAAACAGATATTGGATCGCACGCAACCCGATTTGCTTCTGGCCGACGTAATGCTTCAAGGACTGCGTAGTATTGACGTAATTTCATATGCTTCTGCAATATTGCCAGATCTCAAGATCCTGGCGCTTAGCCCAAGCGACCCACCTCATGATCGCATTATCCTCGCCATTCAAGCCGGCGCACTTGGATATATTTGCCGTGCCGCTGGAGGCGATGAAATGCAAAGTGCAATAAACGAAGTGCTTGAAGGAAACTATTACCTGCCAACTGACACAACTATCGACGTTCTCAAGGACGCAGCGCCCGAGCTTGCCGCTTCTGCAAAGGAACGACTGAGCTTCATGTTTCAGGCCTTGCTCGGGTTCATTCCCGCAGCAGGTCTAATCGCGGCAGTCACAGGTTTTTTGTGGCGCGAGTATTGGGGTCAAATTGGCGTTCGCGTGGTTGATATAGGCGTTGATGCAAGTACGCGAGTCACCGAATTCGTACTAACTTTTCTGGTGCTTCTGGGAATTCTCGGCCCACTTCACTTTGTTGATAATTGGCGAGAAGCATTGAAGTCATGGGCAAACCGTCGCCCGCGACTTCGAAAGATAACCAAAGACTTTAAACCAGTGAAAATTGGAAAAACCACGATTGGAGAGATCGCGGCAAATGAAAAAGTTCAATGGCTAGCGGTGGCTGCGATCGTTCTGTCGGTCACGATTCCATTGGATTTCTCAGGTGGCAGAATTCTGACAATAATAATTGGCGCGGTGGTTGCGCTGGTGATGCTCGCAAATTTGTTCTCGTTGGAGGACTATCTGCCAGATCTGTTGCGCCCATCCAAACAACAAATAGGGAAAGCGTTGGTAATCGATGGTATGTTATTCTTGGTCCTGTTGCTTGTATTGAGCGCCGAAGTTTTCCTTTTAGGGCCCGACCTTCGCGAGGACGGATTGCATGGGTTTCTTGCACCCAAGGTTCTTGACCTTTCTGCCCGGCCGGTAACACTCATAGACCTGAATGAAAAATTCGAACCCATGCAAGCTCTTTGCCTTGGTGGCAACGCAGATCTGTATGTTCTCTATGACCCCTGCGAAAAAGTTGTTCGAATGATCCCGGTTGGTTCTTCGCGGGTGGAACATATCCCTCAGGTCCAGTGCTAGTTCGCGTAGATGATCATATGCTTGGGTTCGAAATAATAACTCGGAACCTTTAATTCCAACATTGCGGTTGAAGCATAGCTTGTGAGGCAGACCGTCGGATCGAGCGACGATCGGACTGACTATTTGACACGCTGCGGCAATCCCGGATTATAGGTGAATGTCGAAAGTACAGCGCCCTCCGAAACCTCAACCTCGCCCCTACCTTCCAAGCTCCGAACGCTATGACCAAATGGTCTATCGCCGTTGTGGACAATCTGGCCTCAGATTACCCGCGGTCAGCCTCGGGCTTTGGCACAACTTCGGTGGAGACACGCCGCATGAGTTAAAGCGCGATTTGTGCCGGACTGCATTTGATCTTGGGATCACACATTTTGATTTGGCCAACAACTATGGCCCACCGCCGGGATCCGCCGAAGAAGCTTTTGGTGAAATCCTGAAGACCGACTTCGCAGGCTATCGAGACGAACTTATTGTGTCCACAAAGGCGGGATATGAAATGTGGCCGGGCCCTTACGGCGAGTGGGGCTCGCGAAAGTATCTTGTGGCGTCGTGTGACCAATCGCTCAAGCGTATGGGCCTCGATTATGCAGACATTTTTTATTCCCACCGATTTGACCCGGAAACCCCTTTAGAGGAAACCATTGGAGCCCTGGATTACATCGTGCGGTCAGGGCGGGCGCTTTATGTCGGTATCTCAAGTTACAATTCCGTTCGAACACGCGAAGCACTTGCAATTCTGGAAGAACTTGGAACGCCGTGCCTGATCCATCAACCATCTTACAACCTTCTCAATCGGTGGGTCGAGCATGACGGGCTTTTAGACACATTGAAGGAAAGGGGCGTGGGATCGATTGCATTTACGCCTTTGGCGCAGGGAATATTGACGTCGAAGTATTTAAAAAGCATTCCGGCTGGCAGCCGGGCCACACAGGGCAAATCCCTTTTGGACGGAATGATCAACGATCGATCTTTGGCGAGCGTTAAGGCGCTAAACGAAATAGCACAAGCACGCGGACAATCTTTGGCTCAGATGGCGATTGCTTGGGTTCTTCGAGGTGGTCAGGTGACAAGTGCACTGATTGGAGCATCACGGCCCGAGCAAATCGCGGATTGCGTTGGCGCAGTCCACAATTTGGACTTCACCGAAGAAGAACTCTCCATGATTGACGAAGTCAGTTCGGAAGAGGAAATTAATCTATGGGCCCGATCCTCTGAAACTGAATAGATATTAACAAGTAGACACCGTGAAATCCCGTATTTGAGACGCAGCACCGCTTGAGATTTTGCTGCGGTTTCCAAGCTAACCCAAACTCGCTTGACCGTACTAAGCTCTGGCTGAGCGGTTACAATTCTTTTGTGAAGAAGTGATTCAAGGTTTAATTGGCCTGCATAGCCACAACGAACCTATTGGCCGAATAGCTGATCCGATTCAGGAAAAGATCGAAACGAAATTAGCGTGTAGGCTACCTTTGACTCGAATTTGAAGGGATGTGGAACAATGACTACACCGGAAGACAGATTAAGGGAAATCGGTCTCGAATTACCCGCGCCCACCAAGGTACCTGACGGGCTGCATCTCCCCTTCTCGTTCGTGAACATAAGGGCCGAGAGAGTTCTTTTTTCTGGGCACCCCAAAAATGCGAAGGACGGAAGTATCGCCGGACCGTTCGGATTGCTGGGTAGCGATCTGTCGACAGAACAAGGGTACTTGGAGGCTCGGGAGGTCGCGCTCACGGTTCTGTCGAACATAAAGGCCGAGATCGGTGATCTTTCCCGAATTGTCGGTTGGTCCCGCGTGTTCGGGATGGTGGCCTCTGCACCCGGCTATACCGAGCAACATCTCGTCGTGAACGGATTTAGCGACTTGGTCGTCGATGTATTCGGTTCAACCGTAGGTCGGCATGCGCGATCCGCCATCGGGGTTCTTTCGCTGCCTCTTGGTTTTGCGATGGAGATTGAGGGCGAGGTATTGATCTCTCCCTGACTTTCGCCGGTCAAAATGACAGCCCGTATCTCCAACCGCTCATGAAGAGGCTAGCGAAGTTGTCCGGATTGGGGTTGAAAAATAGACTTCCGTTGCCAACAACGAACTTGCAAGCGATTGTTTCGTAACACTTACAAGTTTTCTTTTAGGAACTCGTGGGGCGGCACGCTGAACCGACAACCCCCACTTAAGCCAGTTTAAAAGCTAGTACCTTCTCAAATCTGAAGCGTGCCGCCCACATCGTCAGAATGACATTGTGGCAAAAATGTGTCCACAGTACACTTAGAAACATACTGTTCGCCATGTGGAAACCAGCGGCAGTTTTGAGGATACTCTTCTTGGGTGTGACGAAGCTTTTCGACCGCCTCGCTGCAAGCAGATGGCTAATTCCAGCTTGGGCGAAAGTTATCTGCACCTAAGCTGACAATCCGCGAAGTTTGAACGAAATCAGGGTTTGTTCAGCCAAAGGGGTCTTCGTCACGAACTTATCAAATGAACCGCACTATCCGTATTGCAATATCCGGAGAACGCTTCCGTAGAATACAAAATTGCCAAGCTAACCTTTGCCGGCAAGCAACTGAACCGCCAAGGTCGCGATCGTTCGGGCGAACTTGGCGGAACCGTCGGTACATTAGTCGATAGTAATGTCACCTGTGATCGTATTCGCAAACTTTCCGGTGTCCGGATCCGTCAGGGAAGAGAATGTACCGCCGCCACTGGCGCTGGTCCACTTTCCCGAACCACCGGAAACCGACCAATTACCCGTCAAAGCCCCGTCGGCCCCCAAGCCTGTTGCTTCCCAGGCCATGACCGCTTTTTCACCGGATGCGGTGTCGAAGACGCAGTTGCCCCCACCGGAAACTTCAGTCCCCATAATTTCGACTGCACCGAAGCAAGGGCCGCTGGCTCCCTCAAGTGGATGTCCGGGCTCTACCGCGAACATTTCGTAACTTCCACTGGTGCGCATTACCATGTGTCCATCGGCGATAGGCATCGGTTCGTTTGAGCTGGTGCCTATTCCGACCGCGCCGCTGCTGAACGTTTCGGCATAAGCTGGACTGATCGACACAATTGCCGCAATGACGAGAAAACGCATAACAAATACCTCCCTAAACGGTCCGCCTTAAGCCAATGAAGTGAGGCGGATAGGACAGTTTAGCACAAGCAAGGCTTAATCCCTAAAAACGACCACTCACCTAAAGTCCGGGCGCGATCGGAAGTCCCAATTAGTCTGCATAGCGATCGCTTGTTAGAGCGAAATAATCATTATTGGGTCAGCCGTTGTTCGTCACCCAGCATATTGAGATCAGTCAATGACTCTGATCTGATCTTGGTCGCCTCAAAAAGAAGAAAAGTAGCAATAATTAGCTCTAGCCCATCCTCCAACGTCGCCAGAGCAGGCTCGATGAATGGATGCGCAGTGTTACTGGCGTTTTCAAATACCGCATGCAAGAAATCGAGCCCCACTCCGACCGCGCCAAGCGCTATTACGAAACAGGTAAATTGAAAGATCGCTTTGCGAAGTTCCCCTGACGCACGACGGAACGCCAACCAAAGGGAGCCGAAGACAGGAATAGCGATACATACTGCCGCAAATAATTCACCGACGTCATCGGCCTCGACGCCAGCGAATTGAGGAAACACGTTCAGCCCAGCAACAATGTCGCCAATAGCCTCATGAATCTCCAGAGCATCATCCAGAAACAGAAGGCTGATGGCCAGCGCGACCCATCTGGCTGGCCCCTTCGTCCGCCAAAGTACAAAGCTTGCCAGACCCAGCTTTAAGATCATCCAAAGACCGGCAAAGCTTGCTTCATCGGTGAGGTCGGCCATCGATGGGATACCGGTCCGATATCCTGCAAGCACAGCAGCGGCGAAAAACACGTGAGTACCAATAAGCACGCCATCAGCGATTAACGAGCGATACAGTGTGGTCATAATCAAGACAACCTCGATGGCTGCGTTGACCTAACTTACCTCAGTGTCATAAAATTTTCACCTAAATGTTACAATCGCCTTCAAAGCCAAATTATGCGAAATGCATAAAGAGATGGTTAGACTTCGCCTAACGGAACACCGAACGCAGTAATTTACACACACGAATATGCACTAATGATCTAGTTGCCTTCGTTTTCACTCACGTTGGCTGCCGCTCGGCCCAACCTGCAAAGATTTTCTCAAGCGCTACAACTACGTAATAAAGAACGATGCCCATAAAAGCGAGAGCTATGAGAACGGCAAACATCAAAGGATAATCTGAATTCGTTTTACCGCTGTCGAAGAGGGCTCCAAGACCACGTCCGTGCGGCGACACTATCTCCATAAGATTCGTGCCGATGAACGCCAGCGTTACCGCCACTTTGAGCGCTCCAAAGAACTCTGGCAAAGTCTTTGGAAGCGCAATCTTCCAAAAGACCGTTGCCTGACTAGCCCCAAGAGAGCGCAAGATATCGCGATACTCGGGCTCCAGCGTGGACAAGCCTATCGAAACCGAGACGGCGATCGGGAAGAACGAGATCATGAAGGCGATCAGAATTGTGTTGAAGTCATGTGCGCCCACGAAAAGAAGCGCCACAATTGGCACTACCGTCGCCTTGGGAATGGCATTAAAGCCGACCAGGAGTGGATAGAGCGCGTCGCGCATAGTTCGTGAAAAGCCCATAACCATGCCAACAAAAATACCGAAAGCAACAGCGATCAAAAGCCCGGCAACTGTACGCCAAAGCGTCTGCCAACCCATGACAAGGAAAAGTTCCCAATACCGCGAATAAGCAGCTGGCAGATCCGAGGGAGCCGCCATGATGTAGTTTGGCCACCCATTGACCCAGACCAAAAGCTCCCAAAGCGCCAGAAAGACGACCATTGCAATTACCGGGACGGCGATTTTGCGGAGTGTCATGCCCCGACCTCTTCAGAGGGTGCACGACCCTGTGCGATCTCGATCTGATGCCGTAGGATATTGAGCCTGTCAGCAGCTTCAGGCGTGTACAAATCATCAAGCTCAGGTGGGCCATTGCGTGGGATGTTCATTACGTATTGTGTCTTTGCAGGACGGCCTGAAAGCACCACAACTTGATCAGCAAGAAAGATCGACTCGCGCAGGTCATGGGTAATCAGGACGCCAGTAAAGGGTTCTTCCGCTTTGAGTGAATGCATCGTCTGCCAGAGATCTTCGCGCGTAAAAGCGTCCAAAGCGCCAAAGGGCTCATCCAAAATCAGAACTTCGGGCTTGTGGATTAGAGAGCGGCAGAGCGAGGCCCGCTGGCGCATGCCTCCCGAAAGCTCCGACGGACGTTTGTCTTCGAAGCCCTTCAACCCAACAAGGTCGAGAAGGTGCAATGCCCTTTGTTCCTGCTCGGTTTTCGACATTTTTGTGGGGACGATTTCAAGGGGTAACATAACGTTTTTCAGGATCGTCCGCCATTCCAGAAGCACTGGGTTTTGAAATGCCATACCCACGGTGGAACGGGGGGACTGCACGCGCTCTCCGTGGAGCCAAACTTCGCCTCTGTCCGGTTTCATGAGGCCGGCAATCAGGCGGGTGAGGGTAGACTTCCCACAGCCGGAGGGCCCGACTACGGCGACGAAGCCGCCCTCGGGTACAGACACGTTCAGGCCATCTAGGACCGGAAGCGGACCCGCGTCCGTCGCATAGGCGTGATGAACGTCTTTAATGTGGATAAGTGGTTTTGTCATGAGAATTGATTGCGCGGTCCGCTGAGCGGACCGCGCCCGTAAAACTTACTTCAAAGCAAATCCACCTTCAGGGAGATAGGCGTCAGTGAAGTATAGCGATGCATCAGGTGTGTTCTGAAACTCATAAGTCTCGCCCAGCTGTTCGATTGCCTTCTTCATGCGGGCGGCGTCGATTCCGCCCATCCCGTTTGCTTTAACGTAATCGGTCGCAACGTTCTGTTCGATCGCCATCTGAAGACGCTCTTGCTCTAACCCCTTATCGGCCGCAGGGTTCCGCTGCACCAGTGAATCAATGCCTGCGGCCGGGTCGTCGATAACGTCTTGCCAGCCGGCTGCTACCGCGCGCAGGAAGCCACGAACCTGTTCGCTGTTCTCGGCAGCCCAGTCGGTGTTCACCAAGATAGCGTTGCCATAAAGCTCAAGCCCATGGTCAGCCATCAGGATATTCGAGATATCGTCATCGGCAACACCCAGACGTTTCAGGTTCACGACCGACGAGAAAGAGAAGCCTGTAATTGCGTCGACATTTCCTTCGGCAAGCATTGGCTCTCGGGTTGGAAAGCCGACGGGTTCCACCGTCACGGAAGAGGGATCAATGCCTGTTTCCTGGGCAAACACGGGAAACTGCGCCCACGCGCCATCTGGTGGAGGAGCTCCAAGAACCCTGCCTTCAAGGTCCTTCGGTTCCGAGACGCCCAGACTTTTTCGTCCAACGATTGCGAATGGCGGCTTGTCATAGATCATCATTACAGCGGTCACAGGCGCACCGGGGTTTTGATCCAAAAACTTGATGACCGAGTTTATGTCACCAAAACCCATCGGGAAGGCACCAGTGGCGATTTTTGGGATTGTCTGAACAGAACCCGAGCCCGCCTCAATGTTAACCGAAAGGTTTTCTTCAGCGAAGTGACCGTTGTCTATAGCTGCGAAATAAGCGGCCGAGGGTCCCTCGAATTTCCAGTCCAAGGCGAAAGGTACTTCTGTCTGGGCATTTACGACGGTTGCAGCAAAAAGACCGCTCGCGATGACAATAGCGCGGTGAAACATAGGGCAGCATCCTCCTGTTGGTGGTGTTTGGATTAAACGAACACCTTCTCGCATCGAAGGCTCAAATACACTAGTACGCACGCGCTTACCATGGCTTAGGCATCGAGCATTGTTCCAGAAATGGGCAAGAAGACATTGGATTGCCTGCCGTTTGAGCGGCAGAGAGTAAGCTTCACCTTCTGACCTAGGCATCAGAGCGCAGAGTAAAATGTCAGTCGACATTACCAACAATGTATTCGTGGCTCTTTATGGTCCAATTAAGTGAAACGCCGCGCATGGTGAATACCAACGATCAGGACTTCAACTACTTTGGCAACGATTAAGGGCCTGTTTTTGATCCAACTCAATCCTGTCAGATTTCGGCGGTGATAAATCCAGTCCGTGAAATGAGAAAGGATTTTAAGTTGGCCACGACATCATACCCAGAACTGACGAATGCGATTTCAACGCAAGTCGGTCAATTGCGAAAGAACATTCCCAACACAATGAAGGGCTTTTCTGCGATGGCGCAGGGTGCAACATCTGATGGCTCCCTGGATGAAAAAACCAAGGAACTGGTTGCAATGGGGATCGCAATTGCTTTGCGTTGCGACGGGTGCATCGGTTTTCACACTAAAAGCCTCATCCGTCTTGGTGCCTCTCGCCAAGAATTTGAAGAACTTCTGGGCGTCGCAATCTATATGGGAGGCGGTCCATCCCTTATGTATGCGGCGCAGGCGCTGGACGCTTGGGAACAGTTTGGAGACCTGAGGAAATAGACAGATCGTTCGTTAGTCAGCGCCAAAGTGCCAGGTTTTGGGACTTCAAATGCGTCCGGTCGGTTTACCCAATAAGCGCAATGGGTAGTCGGTTTGTTGGATGCGCGACCCTTAGGTTAAATCAAAATCATGCGCGTTTGCAGCGCGTTAGATGATATTCTCCTGAAAGTCGCTGTGAAGGAATCGAACCGAAACCCGAAATTTCTGAATCTTTCTTCAAAGTTCGCTTTGGCAAAACTGGGAGGATAGCACCTTGTCCGCAATTCCGCTAGAAAGGCCAGTCAAACCCCGTTGCCTTTTCAGACACGTCCCACAGCTTCGTCATGACAACCTTGTCATAGGCGTAAGGTTCCAGAGTGCCCTTACCCACCGGGCCGACAAATTCCATGCGGCCCGTGGGACCGTAAAGAGCGCGCTCTTCCAAACCGTCTTCGGTCGCGCACATAACTTCCGGATAGGCACCTTTTTCGGCGGTTTGAACCATTGGCGACTTGGTCATCAGCCACCAAATAACCCGCGTTAAAAACCCACCGCTGGTGCTGATCAATGATGTCGCGGAAGATCCTGGATGACAAACATAGACCTCTACAGACTTGTTCGCGGCCTTAAGACGATCTTGCAGTTCATAGGCGAACATCATTTGCGCTAACTTGCTTTGGCTGTAGGCGGGATTAGCGCTGTAGTTCTGGTTCCAGTTCAAGTCGTCAAACTTTATTGTCCGCAGACCCATCTTATATCCAAGGCTTGCGACGACCACGATCCTGCCCCGAGATTCTTCTATACGCTCGAACAGCATGCCGCACAGTACAAAATGGCCGTAGTGGTTGGTTCCAAGCTGGCTTTCGAACCCGTCTTTGGTGAACTGCTGTTTCGGCACCTGAGCAATGGCCGCATTGCAGATTAACGCATCGACTCGGGGAACGGTCTTCAGCACTTCCTTTGCCGCTTCGCGTACGCTTGCCAAGTCTGCAAGGTCCATTCGGATAAAGCGCACATCGGCCTCTTCGCCGAACTCCTGTTTAAGCTCCATAATAGCGTCGGTCGATTTCTCTTCGTTGCGATTCAGCATCACGACCTTCGCGCCTTTGGACAGCAGAATTCGCGAAGCCTGGAAACCCGTACCAGCATTGGAGCCGGTGATGATAAAGGTCTCGCCTGCAAGCGACCCCAATCGCTCCTTGGTCCAGCCGTCAGGTCCGAAATGGGTGTCTTTCAATATCTTCTCCTTTCAGCAGCAGCTGATGGCCGCAATTGCGTGTTTTACGCTTAGAGAAAGAAATTAAATCTCAGGGGCAACCAAAAACAGGGTAGATCGTCGCGAATACTTGCCTGATTGTCTCAGGGTGGTTGCTGGGACCAAACTCGCAGGACTAGATTGTTCAAATGAGCAAACAAAAGATCAAACGCCTCATTGAAAGACTGATACCTGAGGACGGTCTAACAGAAACAGGAGTGAAGGGTGTAAAGCTGTTCCGGGCCAGCACCCCGGTCCCTTGCGCCCCAGCGATCTATGAGCCTTGCGTGATTGCCATCGTGAATGGAGCCAAGGAAGCTGTTCTGGATGGCGAACGACATGTCTACGACGATAGTCAGTATCTGTGCTGCCCGATGTCTATTCCAGTGCAAGCGGGGACGCCAGCCGCATCGCCGGACAACCCACTTTACGGCTCTTACATACCCCTGGATCAACGCATTATGACCGAACTGACGATGGAGATGGACAATGCCGGAGGCAGCATTCCGATCGCGAAGGGAAACCTGCCAACACGGGCAGTCAGGTTTGCGAACTGGGACGACATGTTTTCAGATGCGCTGTTCCGGCTACTTCAACTGGGACAGAACGAAGTGGATGCCGCGGTTTTAGGGGACGCGCGGCTGCGAGAACAATATTATGCCATCCTGCTAGGCGACGCCGGAGTTTTCGCAAGGCAGGCTTTCGGTGCTGGCAATGCCATAGCACGATCCATTACGCATGTGGCATCAAACCTCGACTCAGCGATCTCGATAGACGATTTGGCGGCTCGCGCGGGAATGAGCCGGGCCGTGTTCCATCGGAAATTCAAACAAGTCACGACAATGTCCCCGATCCAATTTGTTAAGTCCATGCGCCTCAACAATGCAGCGATGAAGATCGCCGGAGGCATGACCGTGAACGAAGCTGCAATGAGTGTCGGCTACGTAAGCCCCTCTCAGTTCAGCCGAGAGTTTAAACGTGCGTACGGGCAGTCTCCCAAACAGTGGAGCAATGCCCAACAACTCCCCTTGGGGGTTGCGTAACGCCTGCATTGACTGGTCTGATTTAACAAAATGCGGATTTCAGGCGATACAAAATGTCCAGCGGTCTTGCCCCCGACGCATTCATTCAAAGGCTACTCTTGCACGGCATGTTCTAGCGATGTCAACACCCGGCCAAACCGCTCCTTCTTCCCCAAGTTGCAAGTAGGCTGTTGAGTAGTTTGTGCAGGAAGTGGGCGCCGGGATCCGTCAGTCGGCCTTAAATTGTGGGAACATTTGGATAATTCGCTCGGCGGCAAGAGAGTTAGTGGCCGCCGACCAATGGCAGTTGTTTCCGAAATCTTCGACATCGGTTTTGTCGCTGAAGTCAATGCAATTCAATCCCAGTTCCGAGCAATCTGTTTTTGTACGGCTGAGCACCCAATCTCCGTACGCACCATCCTGCGGATGAGCGCAATGTGGAATCAACAAAACAACCAAAGAAGCTCCTTCAGCAGCAACCGAGTCACGCAGTTCCGAAAGCACCGCGCGGCTGAGGTCTCGACGTTGCTCGAGCATTTGAACCGGATAACCCGCGGCCTTATCCAAGAACTTTCTCAAAGACCATTGAATTAGGGTCGGCAATCGCCACAAACTGACGCCTTCAACAAGATCATCGCAATTGCCCACTGCAAACGCCTCAAGACTACCATCCGGCAAAAGATCATATCCGGGTTTGGGCAGACCGCGAATTCGATGAGCGTTGCGGTGAAAATTGTCCGAAAAATAACCTAAAACAACGAGATCCGGTTTAAATGCGCGCGCCTCGCTCTCCCAATACATCAAGGCTTGATCTACAGCAAACCCGTTCACTCCAAAATTTAAGACGCGACGTCCGGTCAACTCCTGAAGGCGCGACGAATAGGTCGCACTGTCCGGCAAACCCAGACCATAAGTAAATGAATCCCCAATTGCCACTATCGGTCTGGAAGCGGGGAATAAGACGCGCCCAGTCGAATTGCGGTAACCGTTCTCGTCATGCGAGGTTGCACCATTCGAGTACCCGCGTCGCATCCGCCACCCAAGATTCTTGTCGATTTCGAGATCTCCATGCTCGGGCGCAGAGCAACCTTCAGTCTTTCGCAAAGCTCGCCAGTAATCTGCCTCCCAGCCGTAACGGAACGTTTCCGCTCCGAACGATAACCGCAACAGACCTTCGGCGATGGCTGTTGCAAAGCAGACACTTATCAAGACGAGAGCAAGGTTCTTAGCAAAATTTCGCATTTGGAATTCCCTTGTTAGGGCAGCACTTCAAATTCTTTCCGGGCCAATACACAATTGAGGCTCGATCACCATTTTAAGTAAATTTCGAAATATAGCCATTAGGAACAGAGGGATAGGTAGAGTGATCAGACTGAAGATACGGGGGATAGTGTTTTGCACTGAGTGATCAGTTACCATTTTTAATGTTTGCCACAATCAGTTTCGCCCAAAACTATGACCAAGTCCCATTGGGCGGGTGAGTTATCGATCCCGATGCTTTTGCGCCTTTGGATGCTTCCATCACGCACCGTTCAGTGATGATCGCCTTTGACGCGGTATTTTGATCTTCCTTTGACGAGACCGGCGCAGTTCGAAGTTACGAAAGTGACGACTGTATTTCGGGATGTGCGCCGGCACAGTCGTATTTGGTCCTGCAGCCCTGGAAAATCTGGCTAAATTTTAGAACGCAAACCGACCTGCTGATGGCGTGCAGACAGTCCTTGTGAATGGAATTCGAGTCATAAATGCAGGCAGTCTGGTGATTGACGCCAGCTCGGGAAAACCATTCCGCCGAAGTCTCGAATAAAGAGACGCCCGCCCTGACGACAAACCGTTCAACCATTGCTGGAATATCATGAACTGTATCTGAGTATTTTTGAGCAGGTCGCCGTTATGCATGCATTGGTTTGCAAGATACGCTTGTAAAGGGCACAGTGGTTTTGATGTCGGCACAATGGTCACGTAAATGACTATTGTCATACCACTGTCGTGCAGGACATCCACAAATCGCGTCGCCCAACACTCTTGAAAGGTGTCAGATGTCCTTGTCCAACCTCAGTGCAATTTCTCGTCGTAAGTTTCTCGTAGCAACCAGCGCCAGCGCCGCTGCTATCTCGTTACATCCTTTTTCCGCGTCAGCAGCCAACAATCAGGCTCATTTAAGGATCATGGAGACAACGGATATCCATGTGCACGTTTTCCCGTACGACTACTACGCGGATAAACCGCGTGACACAGTGGGCCTTTCGCGAACAGCCTCAATAATCAATGAAATTCGCGCGGAGGCGACGAATTCCTTGCTAGTCGACAACGGAGACTTTTTGCAGGGTAATCCTATGGGCGATTATATTGCCTACGAGCGCGGCATGAAAGAAGGCGATAGCCACCCAATTATCAACGCATTCAACACCGTGGGGTATGACGCTGCAACGCTGGGCAACCACGAATTCAACTATGGGCTGGATTTCTTGGATAAATCTTTGGCCGGAGCCGACTTCCCCGTTGTTCTGGCAAATATTGTAAAGGAAAAGGGTGGAAATCCCCGCGACGACAAAACGCTTGTTAAACCTTACGCCATACTAGATCGGGAAATCGAAATGGGTGACGGGGCCAGACATCCGATCAAGATCGGCGTGATCGGGTTTACCCCTCCGCAGGTCATGAACTGGGATCGCAAGCATCTTGAAAGCAACGTTCAAGCCCGTGACATTATCGAAACGGCACAGGCCTACATGCCCGAGATGAAGGAGCAAGGCTGCGACCTGATCATTGCCTTGTCTCATTCGGGAATTGGTGCCGCTGAACATTCAGATGGAATGGAGAATGCATCGGTTGTTTTGGCCGGTGTTGACGGGATTGATGCGTTGGTAACTGGCCACAACCACCTTGTATTTCCGTCAGAGACATTTGCCGATCGTCCCGGTATTGATGTCGAAAAGGGAACCCTCATGGGCAAACCTGCTGTAATGGGTGGATTTTGGGGTTCGCACCTTGGTCTTTTAGACCTGCTGCTTGAGCGCGACGGGAATGAATGGCGCGTCGTTACAACAACTTCAGAGGCACGCCCGATCTCGAAGCGCAATGAGGATCGTTCAATCACCCCCTTGGTCGGTGATGATCAAAACGTGCTGAATTCGGTAGCCGACGATCACGATCAAACGCTGGCATATGTCCGGCGGGCGGTCGGAAAGACGTCGGCCCCGTTGCATAGTTACTTTGCGCTTGTCGCAGATGACCCCTCTGTCCAAATCGTGTCGATCGCACAAAAATGGTACGTTGAGCAGATGCTTAAAGGGACAGAACATGAGGGGCTACCCATTTTGTCAGCCGCAGCGCCGTTCAAGGCAGGTGGCCGCGGTGGACCAGATTACTATACTGATGTTCCGGTGGGTGACGTCGCAATAAAAAATGTGGCGGACCTCTATCTGTACCCGAATACAGTGCGGGCAGTTCGCATAAACGGGGCGCAGGTTCGCGGTTGGTTGGAACGTTCGGCAGGTATGTTCAATCAGGTTGAACCGGGCTCGAAAGACGCCATTCTGCTCAACCCGTCTTTTCCGTCATACAACTTTGATGTGATGGACGGCGTTACTTATCAGATCGACTTGTCGCAACCATCCCGCTTTGGACCAAAAGGTGAAGAGGCAAACCCCGAGGCTGCTCGGATCGTGAACCTGCAGTTTAACGGAACGCCAGTTACAGATGATATGGAGTTCATCATTGCGACCAATAATTATCGTGCTTCAGGGGGGGGCTCTTTCCCAGGTGCGAAAGGCGACACAATCGTCTTTGAAGCCCCAGACACAAATCGAGATGTGATTGTCCGCTATATTGTCGAAAAAGGCACGATAGACCCCAAGGCAGATGCCAACTGGTCATTCGCCCCGATTGAAGACACCACGGTCCTGTTTGAAACCGGACCAAAGGCGCGCGATTACATAAATGACGTCAAAGGTGTCTCAATCGAAGATGCCGGTGACGGTGCCGATGGCTTCGCTGCATTCCGTATCAAGCTGTAGCTACCCCAGGACAAACTTCCGTCGTTGACGGCTAATTTAAATACGGCAATTAAAGTCGGCAGCTTTCATTGAACTCACCAACTTGGTTCATAAAGCTGTCGATATTCATGTTTGTGAGTCTTTAAAAATTACGTATTTGATAAACTCATTTAAATAAATCCATTCAATTTATTGTCAAACTTAATTACCAAGCAAAAAAGGTACGTTAAAAACATTAAACCCAGACATAAGTGTCAAACGCGTTGAATCTCTTCAAATTCCTTTATTCGATCAATTAAATTAGTAGAATAGAGGAATTAGGACAGAGATTACGGGTTTTCTAGTTATGATTCAGGAGAATAATTTATGTCTGAGTATTCTGATGCTCAATCACGCTGGATAGGTACATGGTAAAACCAAAAGGGTTCTGTCATGAGAATTCGGGGCGTCGTAACAGAGAAAACTGGTACGCCTGACGATACCGAGCATTTTCGGATAACCGGGACTTATCAAACGGCAAAGGGCAGCATTCCCTTTAATGTCAAAAGCCCGCTCAGCGGGTATGTAACGCTGGATCAAATCACATTTAGTGTAAGTTTCAGGTACTTTGCCGGAGACAGGGACATTCACTCGCTTACAGCATGGGCGGGACAAATTTTACCTAACCCAGACAACCCGGCCAGAGAATCTTTGCAGACGCTTTGGAATTTGGTGCCCAATCTTGCAGACGGAGAACATGAGGACCAGTATGGGTGGGTAATTGCCTGGTCGGGAACCGACCGTTTCACGCGACTAAGCAGCGACCCTGATCACATTGTTGTTGAGCCGAGTTGACCAGACAATTATTGCAAACGCCCGAGCTAATCCATGGGCTGGATAGGGTTTGGGAAACTTGAAACGGAACCGATCCAGCGCTTTAATGAAGTGTTGGATCGCATTTCCCGAGCCAACCTTCGGCCACTTGATTTGTTGCCAGCTAAGCGGCTGCTCAACTCATCAAGTCCAATATGTGAATAATGCTGCCACTCTCTTCGTGAACTCACGAGCCATGTCTACTGGAGAAGGCGAGGAGTCTCACACGATAACTGACTTTATGCCCGATATCGTTGTCACGTTTAGGTCCAGAAAAATTGCTATCTTGTTCAAAAAAAAATCACAGCGCATAAGCAATATAAAGAATGCGATAGCCGAAACAGCGCCTCAGCTCCCTGGATGAAAACGTGGCGATAATTTACCATTTCGGCCAATGGAAGTGCGTCTTAGTGCATTCAAATCAGTTGCACGATTCGGTTATTGAGAAACATGGTGCCCGGGGGCGGAATCGAACCACCGACACGAGGATTTTCAGTCCACTGCTCTACCCCTGAGCTACCCGGGCACCGGAACGGCTTCCGCCGTTGGGTGGAGGCGTTCTATGACTTGGCACTGGCAGTGTCCAGAGGCTTTTTCACATTTTTTCAATGTGGCTTGGGTACCCCAGGCACGTTGACCTCAACGTCTGCTTCCATGTCCTCTTCGCGCTGCGAAGGAACAGCGTAGGACCCGTTTAGCCATTTTGCCAAATCTATGTCCGCACAGCGTTTTGAACAAAATGGGCGGAACTTTTTCAATGTGTCCTCTCCACAGATCGGGCAACTCATTTCAGCGTCTCCGAAACTGGTACGCGACCACGTTTTCGCTGCAATTCAAAATGACCAAGAGGTGTCCACCCGGCAAGGATCGTTTCCTCGGGATCGGATTTAAACGCCTTGCGCAATGCGGCCTCAAAGCCTCGGCGATCCTTTTTTGGCATAGGTGCAAGATCCAAAGTAACCTGACCACCCAAACCCCGAACTCGCAGTGCGCGAGGCAAGGTTTTGGCGCATGCAAAATTAGCTTTCGTGCCTGCGGCCAGCGAAGTGTCACGGCCTGTGTTCACGTCAATCGCGACCAAAGCCCGTGTGGGTTGGATAAAGAGCGAACCGCCGCCCGGCAATGGTTCAGAAACGCCCAAAGCAGCGTCCAAGGCGTCCAGAACCCCATATGCTTCGAAACCTCCAGGTCGCGTCACGACTTCGGCCGGATCAGTCCAATCGCGCCAAGCCAATATATGTGGGTCGTCGCCATCGCTGAGTGTTTCACATTCACTTCCGATGTCAGACATGACTTGCTCAGCCTGCGCGCGCATGGCTGAAATGTCTTCCGCAATCTCTTCTGGATCAGATGTCAGGCAGCAAGAACGAAGGATCAAACCGTAGGGGCTGTCCGCCATCTGAGTATGTGCGATTTCCAACAATTGGTTGCGAAGCTCTTCATCTTGAATGCGGCGCGAGATGTTCAAACCTGGCGCATCTGGCGTCACTATCGCATATCGGCTTTTGAACAAAAGGCGGTTGGTAACCGGGATTGCCTTTCCTGGCTCTGCATACCCCGTGACCTGCACGAGGATGTGGGCGCCCGGTGCCAGTCCTTTGACCTGACGCAGAAAAACTGAACCGTCAGGTGTCGTCAGGAACATGCCGCCCTGCCCTTTCACAGGTCGGTCTGCCCGCGCACGATAGATTGTACCGACGGGCGGAGCGTCCGCAGCGATCAGAAAGTCCTCCAGAACGCCATCCACCATCAAAGCGGCGGCTTTGCGTCCTTGAATCTCGTCCAGAACGATTGTGCGACCCTTCATGGCGCCTCTCGGTACAACGGATATCCAACACCTTGCAACAACGCAGCGGTTTCAGCCAGAGGCAGCCCAACGATGCCGGTGAAAGATCCGGAAATCCATGGAATGAATGCCCCAGCTGGCCCCTGAATCGCATAGGCACCTGCCTTGCCCTTCCAGTCGCCAGTCGCGAGATAGGCATTAATCTCAATATCCGAAAGGCGTTTGACTTTAACTTGGCTGATCACGTCCCTTTGCAAAACCTTATCGCCGCGTCGCACAGCAACTGAGGTGATCACCCTGTGCCGACGCCCAGACAAAGAATGCAGAAATTCCGCGGCATTCCCGGCATCCTCTGGCTTTCCCAAAATGCGGCGACCCAAAGCAACAGTAGTGTCCGCGCAAAGGGTTATGTCATCATGGTCTGCGGGGACCGCAGTGACTTTGGCCCGAGTAATTCGGTGGCAATAGGGAACAGGTAATTCCCCTTTCATTGGCGTTTCATCAATGTCGGGCGCAACGATGATATCGGGTATTACACCAAGCTGAGACAGCAGGTCCAGCCGCCGTGGGCTGCCCGATCCAAGAATGAACGCCATTGAAAACTGCGTTACTTAAAGCGGTAGTTGATCCGACCCTTAGTCAGATCATATGGGGTCATCTCGACCTGTACTTTGTCGCCAGCCAGAACGCGGATGCGGTTTTTACGCATCTTACCTGCTGTATGTGCGATAATCTCATGGCCGTTTTCCAGCTCGACCCGAAACGTCGCATTAGGCAGGAGTTCCTTCACGACACCGGGAAATTCGAGCGTATCTTCCTTGGCCATGTTATCTCCATCATTACGTTGCACCCGCAGAATCTGCGGAGGTGTGCGCCTAAATGAGCGTATTTGGGCGCTAATTCAAGGGCGGAATCACTTAAAGAGCACAGATTGTGACCGAATCGACTCGGGGCTGCTGTTCGATCCAATGTGCCCTGTTCAGCACTCTTCCATCCGCTCGGACGGTGGAAATGGCAGTCAGATCAACCTCGGCATATGTCCAGCCGGGTTGGTTCATTGTGCCCTCTGCCAAGACACCGTTTGAAGGGAACCCAACGTCAGGCGGCCCAAACACGCCGCCCATCCCTGTATTCACATCGACCGACTCCGACCACGCATATTCGCCGACCAAAGAAGACATCACCGAAACACATTGGTTTTCCAACGCGCGGGACATCGCCCCTATGCGAACGCGCCAATATCCGGAAAGAGCTTCGGTACAGGACGGTACAAGGATCAGATCCGCGTCCTGCAGGGCACGTCCCAGCAAAGGGAACTCGCTGTCGTAACAGATCAGAATGCCGATTTTACCCAATGCAGTATCGAACAGCTTAAGTGGCCCGCCCGCTGCAATGTTCCACGTTTCACGTTCGAAACGGGTCATGATCTGCTTGTCTTGGTGCTTGTGAACACCGTCAGGTGCGTAGAGAATGGCCCTGTTGACCGGGCGGCCCGAACCATCCAAGACCGGAGCGGAACTGCCCAGAATATAAACGTTTTGCTCCTGGGCGAGGCGTCTGTGCAGTTCGATGGTTTCTTCGACCCGGTCTGACACAGCATGGATGGAGCGTTCCAAGTCGCGGGCAACGTCAATCCCTTCCAACGTGGACAACTCCATTGCACCATATTCGGGAAACACCAACAGCTGTGCGCCGTGTTCGACGGCGTCGTCGACCCAGTGCGCCAGCTTATCTTCGTACTGCGCCCAGCTTTCAAGCCAGTCAAGCGGATATGCGGCGGTGGCGACTATCATCACAGTTCCCGTAACCAGAATTGGAGTGGCTTTGCGGTCTCGTTCTTATTGCCAATATCCTTCCACGAAAACTGAGCGACAACCCCCTGGATTGGTTGATATCCTCTCGCACGCCAAAATGAATCCAACGGTCGGTAATTCTTAGGGCGCATTGGGTGCTCCTCAGGCCGTTGAACGCTGCAAAACGCCGATTTGGAGAATCCCAGATGGCGGGCATGTGCTTCGCGTAGATCAAAGAATTTGTGACCGACTCTCTTGCCACGATAATCCTTCAACAACACAGATTCCGCGCAGTAGAAAATCTCGCTCAAATCAAACGCTGTTCCTTCGAATGCGGCTGAAAAATCCTCTGAATGGTCGACCAGCGGGGACCCTGTTGACGCACCAACCAAATTTTCTCCATCAAACGCACCAACAATAATGGCTTCTTTGCTATCGCGATAAGATTGCAAATATTTTCGTTCATATTCCAAGTCGCCGTCATAAAGGTATGGCCAGTCGCGAAAAACCTCGATCCGCAACCGCGCGACTTCGACCAATGCATCCTTCAATGCAGAACCGGTCAATGGCCGAACTTCGATCACTTCAGCCATTGGAAACCTGCCTGATCCAATCAGACAAGTTGTAATAGGTCGTTACGCGGGTAATCTTTCCCTTGCTGAGGTCAAAAAAAGATCCTGCGGGCAAGCGATAGGGCTGGCCATTTGCCGCGGGCAACCCATCATCTGTTTCCAGATATTTGCCGTTAACGACGAACTCTGCGGCTCCGCGTGAACCGCCTGCGGCCTCGAAAATCACAATATCAGTCAGGTTTTCGCTGTAACAGCGGTTCATATGAGCGCAGAACGCTGCAAATTTTTCTTTTCCGACACGTATCTCACCTTCGTTGACATGGTGTGCGATATCTTCCGTAAGGCAATCCAACATGCCTTCGACATCACCGGCATTGAAGGCTTCAAAGTAGGTTTTGATAGTCGCGCTCATTGTAGCTCCGTCGGGTCGCCCCATTTTTCCTTTAGGTGATGGATGATCTGATCCCGGGTCTGACGATAGTGATGCAGTTTTTGTTCGCGTGTGTCACCCATTCCAGTAGGGTCCATGATTGGCCAGTACTCTACGTCCAAATGAAAAATCCGGGTTAATTCCAATGCTTTTCGTTGGCTCGCTGGTGAAAGTGCGACGATCAGGTCAAAAGAGCTCAGATCGTCGCCCCAATCTTGCATCTCATCAAATGAACGGGACCTGTGGCGGGACAACTCAACATCGATTTCCTGACAGGCCGCGATGCAGAAACCGTCGATCTCCATGTCGTTGTAGACACCGGCGGATTGAACATACGTCCCGGTGCCATAAAACTTTTTCATGATACCCTCAGCCATGGGAGAACGAACCGCGTTGTGGTCACAACAAAACAGGACCGACTGCGGCAAGGGTTTCACGTGTCAGCCCCCAAAATGCAATACGCAGATTAGCGTGAACAACCGGCGCGCAGTGTCGGTATCGACCTCTGCCTTTCCTTCAAGTCGTTCCTGCAAAACACGGCTACCTTCATTGTGGATGCCACGGCGCGCCATGTCGATCGTTTCGATCTGGCTGGGCGGCAGTGATTTGACCGCGTCAAAATAGCTTTCGCAGATTTGGAAATAGTCTTTGACAACCTGCCTGAACGGGCCAAGCGACAAATGAAACTCAGCCGCCTTTTCCTCCTGTTCGGTGGAAATATCGAAAACCAGCCGCTTATCCCGTATTGACAACTGAACATGATATGGACCTTGGGGCACGGCCCGATCATCCCGTGCTGGCAAAGAGAATGAGTTTTCTTCTAGCAGATCGTAGATCGCTACCTTGCGCTCTTGCTCGATCTCCGGCGTCGGAGGCGGAAGGTTTCTGTCGTCCAGTTCGATTTGTGAAATGCGGGTCATTTTCAGGTTGGTCCAGTCAGTTCGGATCAGAAGTATATCAACCGTTCCGGCGGGGCAATGGACTGCCGCGACGTCTTAGCCGTTCAGTCGATCTAACCTTGCTTGCACCGACAAACCGTGCGCCTCGAGACTTTCGGATCGGGCCAATTGAGCGGCTGCAGGGCCGATGGCGCGTAACGCCTCGGGCGTCATCTGGCTGAGCGTCGTGCGCTTGAGAAAGTCCATCACGCTAAGACCTGAGGAAAACCGGGCCGATCGAGCCGTTGGCAAAACGTGGTTCGGGCCGCCAACATAGTCTCCGATCGCTTCCGGCGTGTATTGACCCAGAAAAATAGCCCCTGCGTGAATAGTCTTGGCGCTTAGCTTATTTGGATTTGAAACACACAGTTCTAAGTGTTCCGGCGCGATGCGGTTCGAAAGGTTGGCGGCCTCATCCAGATCACGCGCTACTATCACGGCGCCAAAGTCACGCCAGCTGGCACCGGCGATTGTGCGGCGCTCCAGCGTTTCCAATCGCCTCTCAACAGCTTGGGCAACGGCCCTTGCGAAATCCGCATTATCGGTAATTAAGATGGACTGGGCGCTCTCATCGTGCTCCGCTTGGCTCAGTAGGTCCAACGCTATCCAATCTGGATCATTGTCTTTATCGGCTATGACAAGAATCTCGGAAGGCCCGGCAATCATGTCGATTCCAACCTTGCCGAAAACCCGCCGTTTCGCAGCGGCAACAAAAGCATTTCCCGGGCCTGTAATCTTATCCACTGGAGCAACGGTTTCAGTCCCATAGGCCAACGCTGCGATAGCCTGAGCGCCGCCAATTCGATAAATCGTGTCCACCCCAGCCAGCTTTGCCGCAAGCAAAACCATCGGATTGACCTGCCCATCTGGCGTTGGAACGGTTATAGCCAACTTCTGAACGCCAGCCACTTTCGCTGGGATCGCGTTCATCAAGACCGAAGACGGGTACGAAGCCAGACCGCCCGGCACATACAAGCCGGCAGCAGATACAGCAGACCACCGCCAGCCAAGCGTCGCACCATTAGAGTCAGTCCATTGTTGGTCTTCCGGCATCTGCTTCGAGTGATAATCCCGAATTCGCTCGGCAGCCATTTCAAGTGCGTTGTAATCATCGTCTGATACAAGATTTGTAGCAGAGCTGATCTCATCTGCACTGAATGCCAGGGTCTCTGGCGTCAACTCTAGCCGGTCAAACTTGGCAGTGAATTCGATCACCGCTTGGTCACCCCGATTACGCACATCTTCAATGATCTGCGCAACAACTGCATCAACGTCGGGGCTGTCTTCGCGTTTAGCAGTCAGCAGCGCCTGAAACGAAGCTTCAAACTCAGGTGAACCGGTGTCGAGAAAGGCAGGCATGGCATATACTCTCAAGCGTTTAGTCGGGTCTTAAAGCCCGAATTGGCCACCCTCAACCCTCGGTTGGTCAAGTGCTGCAATTTGCCTTCCGAAGATAATGAAAATGCGAGATCTATTCCGGATGGCGCGGCACATGGCCAGAGGGAGCCTGATAAGGGCGGGTTACGTCCTTCAGTGTGGCATCCACCGCTTCGACACGCAGTTTTATCGCTCCGTCGCCCGCCAATGTCAGTAGTATTTGACCAGCTCCATCTTCACCCGGCTCGAAATCGATCGACAACAAGGACAGGATCATATCCTTGTCGTTTCTATCGATACCCTGACTGGCGACTGAAAGGACTGAGGCGAACATCAATACCGATTGAACACGCTCGAAAGAACGGCCACGTTGGGCTGCGGCATCCTTATCTTCCCACCGGAAACGGTTCAGCAGCAGTGCAAATTGACGGTCTGCAGGCCGCCACTTCATCTCTGTTACTGGAAATACAGCATCCTGCGAAAGTGTCGAAATGACCTGCAAATCATCCGCGTCTTCCGCACCCAAATTCAGCGGGGCTTCGCGCCCGTCTTCAAAACTCGCATCGGTCATTGGCTCTTTATCCGTTCAATCTTTGCGCCCACGCCTTCCAGCTTTCCCACGACATGTTCGTATCCGCGGTCCAAATGATATACTCGGCTGACCGTCGTTTCACCTTCGGCTGCCAAACCAGCCAAAATCAAAGAGACCGAGGCCCGCAAGTCGGTCGCCATTACAGGTGCACCTTTTAGCTGATCGACGCCAGTGACCTTCGCCGTACCGCCGTGAACTTCGATCTGTGCGCCCATGCGAACAAGTTCCGGGGCATGCATGAAGCGGTTTTCGAAAATGCGTTCCTCTAAAACAGAAACTCCTTGGGCTGTGCACATAAGCGCCATCATTTGTGCCTGCAGGTCGGTCGGAAACCCCGGAAACGGTTCGGTAATGACATCTACCGATGTCACTGGCCCATTCTTGCGCGACACCTTTAGGCCTTTGGCGGTCTCCGAAATACTCACGCCAGCCTCTTCCAACTTGGACGCAAAAGATTCCACCAGCGATTTCCGCCCCCCTAGCAATTCGACCTCACCGCCGCAAATTGCGGGAACCAGCATATAGGTGCCGAGTTCGATCCGATCAGAAACAACCTGATGCGTGGCGCCATGCAAACGGTCGACGCCTTGAATCTCGATGGTTGATGTCCCCTCACCCGCAATCTGGGCTCCCATTTTGCGCAGACAATTGACTAAATCCACGATTTCAGGCTCGCGAGCTGCATTCTTCAGAACAGTCGTGCCCTTGGCCAGAGTTGCGGCCATGACAATGTTCTCAGTCGCTCCAACGGAAGCAAAACGCATCTCGTGCACGGCTCCCTTAAGACCCCCCAAGGCCTTGGCGTGCAGATACCCGTCTTTCAACTCAATCTCAGCACCCAAAGCTTCCAACCCTTCGACATGCAAATCCATGGGCCGAGCACCAATCGCACATCCACCCGGCAAAGAAACCACAGCCTGCCCAAGGCGCGCCAGCATAGGGCCCAGAACAAGATTGGAAGCCCGCATTTTCCGCACGATGTCGTAGTCTGCCGTATGGCTTGTCAGATCATGGCTGGACATCGCCAAGACCTGTCCATCCTGCAATGACGAGACCTCTGCACCAAGCGACTGCAGTAGTTGCGTCATTGTTTTGATATCGCTCAACCTTGGCGCGTTTGTCAGTGTGAGTGGGTCTTCGCTCAGTAAGGTCGCAGGCATAAGGGTCAGGCAGGCATTTTTTGCACCCGCAATCGGTATCTGACCACTGAGCGGCCCATTGCCCGTAACCAATATCGAATCCATTTGCTCTTATTCCTCATTCTGATCCGGCTTAGCCTCTGCCGCCGCACGCGCCTTGGCCTGCGCCTTTCGCCGTGCAAGGTTGGCTTTCAGCGCTGCTTTCAGTCGGTCTTCGCGCGCACCGCCAGAATTGTCGTGTTTTTTTATTGAATTTTTGTCTGCCATTGTCTTTCTCTACAGGAGAGACAAAAAACCGTCCAGACACCCTTGCGCGACGTTTCTTTTGAGTCTAATCACCCGCCCACAGTGCTGCTGTAGCTCAGAGGTAGAGCACTCCCTTGGTAAGGGAGAGGTCGAGAGTTCAATTCTCTCCAGCAGCACCATAAATATATCACTTATCTGATCGCCCTTTCCACGCCCCCGTTCGCAGCAGCGCGCTTATGCATTGCGCACATCATCGCTCAGCAAAAGTGCGGCAAGTCTTAGGCTGGTTTTAGGTTGGATTTATCGTCATTACAGTAGACGGGTTTTCGGCTGAATGTATGACCAAAGATTGCAGAAATGTTGTGCACTTACCTACACGACAAAAGTGTTAGCCTCTGTTATTGATCAGCAATTTCAGCGCTTGCGGCATCTCCAACAGGTTAGTTTGGAATGCTCAACCGCAATTCACAGATTTTTGGACAATCGTTGATTGTAATACATTATTCTGGGTTGGCGGCACCGATAAAGCGCTGCCGCCACACAAATCTTAACGCCCGTCGAACTTATCTAGAGCATCAGGATAATTCCTGTCATTCCGTTCTGTACCGTTTGTACTCTTTGATGACGCTGTGCCTCCGGAAAAGCTTCCAGCGTTGGTGCTGTCGGGTCCGTTACCCCAACCGTTATCGCCTCTTGTAGTTGGTTCCGGATCCGGATCCGGCTCTTCTATAACTGCGAAAGCAGGTGCCGCTAGGATCATTGATGCCGTAAATGCGCTTATGATAGCTATTTTAGTCTTTTTCATAATTTCCCCCGAAACTGGTTAAAACACGGAAACTATGTAATCTAAGTTGCCAAGGTTAAATGTACTCAATAATTCGTTTTTGTCTATTTTTATTGTAAGAAGTTGGTCTGCAAACAATATTTGAAGAAATTAACGAAGTAGCTTCTTAGTCGAATTGATCATCGCGATTTACGGTATCTAATAAGACTAGTAGGTTTTGCTGAGAAAAACCAAAGTCACCGTTTTTTCAGCATTGAAAGCCAATTGCATATTCTTTGAAAGTTGAACGAAGACAATGGCCTAAAAGCAAAATGCCTTTTTGTTTTTTACCTTATTAAGGCGGTATTTATCTGTGCTGCAATTCCCCGCGTCAGCCCCCTCTTAAGCGTTGCATCAGATAAACCTCACTGCCCTCCGGAATTGGTTCGGTCAAACCCGTGGCAATGACGCGGCCATCGACGGCGATTGACACACCAGCGTCAATCGGGCCCTTCAGCTGAGGATGGATACGCACGAGTTCGCGCAACAATTCTCCGGTCGTGCGCGCTTGCACCTCAACAACTTGCTGGCCTCCGGTCAATGAGCGGAGACCAGACCAGAGATGAACTTCAACCATTGCCCTTCAGCGCGGCCAAGATGCGCGGCGGAGACATAGGCAGTTGCCGCATCCGCACACCGGCTGCATTTGAAACGGCATTGGCGATAGCCGCAAGAGGCGGAACAATCCCGGTTTCACCGACCCCACGAACGCCAAACGGATGGCCAGGGTTGGGTACCTCGACAATAACTGTATCGATCATTGGAAGGTCACTGGCTACCGGAACGCGATAGTCAAGGAATATCGAATTTTGCAATCGACCGTCTTCGCCATAAACATATTCTTCGTTCAGCGCCCAACCGATGCCTTGTGCCGCACCACCTTGAAATTGACCTTCAACATAGGAAGGGTGGATGGCTTTGCCCGCGTCCTGAATAACCGTGTAACGCGTGATGCTGGTCTTTCCGGTTTCAGGGTCGACCTCGGCGTCCACAATATGAGTTCCAAACGAAACCCCGGCGCCTTCTGGAGTGGCTTCGAAATGGCCCGAGATAGGACCCCCAGTCGAGCCCATGTCTGCGGTAATATCTGCCAATGGCATCGGATCGAAGTCACCTGCGTTGGAACCCGAGGGTACTGCGCAGCCGTTTTCCCATTTTACAGCATCGACAGGAATACCCCACTTTGCCGCCGCCCGCTCACACAGCTTTTCGACGGCATGATGGGCGGCCTTGATCGTAGCCAAACCTGACGCATAAGTCACGCGGGAGCCGTGGCTCACGTCGTTGTACCCAAGCGTCGCTGTATCGGCGATAGTGACCCGAATATTCTCATAAGGAATGCCCAGAACTTCGGCGGCCATCAATGCCATCGAGGCCCGAGAGCCGCCGATATCCGGCGTTCCGACCATCAACTGGGCCGATCCATCCTCGGACAGCGCCAATGAGACCGAGGTTTCGCCGCCGTGGTTAAACCAGAACCCGCAGGATATTCCACGACCTTGCCCCGGCTTAAGCGGCGCTGAATAGTGAGGATGCGCCTTCGCAGCTTCGAGCGTTTCGACCAAACCAATACGTTCGTATCTGGGGCCAAAGCTGGCTTTAGTACCTTCGTGTGCAGCGTTTTTCAGTCGAACTTCGACGGGGTCAAGACCCAGTTCATTACACATCTCGTCAATCACCGATTCAACGGCAAAAGCCGCCATTGGCGCACCCGGCGCGCGATAGGCGGCTTGCTTTGGACGGTTTGACATCACGTCGTAACCGGTCTGTTTGACGTTGGTCAGATTGTAAGGGGCGAAGGCGCACATCGCCGTTAAGTCGCCCGGTGCGCCGGGGAAAGCCCCACCCTGAAGACGGAATACGCCCTGAGCGGCTGAAATTGTGCCGTCCTTCTTCATACCGATCTTTACATCCATTGAGGCAGATGAGGTCGGACCGGTAGCTCTGAAGACTTCGGACCGCGTCATCACGATCTTCACAGGGCGATTGGCCTTGCGGCTCAACGCAAGTGCGACGGGTTCGATGAAAACGGTGGTTTTACCGCCAAACCCGCCGCCTATCTCGGACGCCGTAACGCGCAGTTGCGCGGTTTCAATCCCTAACAGTGCAGCGCAGGTTTTTTGGGCGATCCAGTGACCTTGCGTCGTGCACCACAGCTCACCTTTCCCATCGTTGCCGAGCGATGCCAGACACGCGTGAGGTTCGATATAGCCCTGATGGGTCGCTTCTGTTACAAAACTATCCTCGATTACAAGATCGGCTTCGGCAAAGCCGGCCTCGACATCGCCATGTCCACTTTCATGATAACGCACGACGTTTGGGTGCATCCCTTCAGGAACAGAATAATCAGCGGCGCCCTCCCGAATGACCGGAGCATCCGGGGCCATTGCCTTGTCTACGTCGGTAACATGTGGCAACACTTCGTATTCGACGTCGATCAGCTTTAGTGCATCACGCGCCGACAGTGCTGAAGTCGCAGCGACCGCCGCAACTGCGTGACCGTCGTACAGCGCCTTATCTCCGGCCATAACATTTTCTAGAACATTCCAGAATTCGCCCTCAAGCCCTGGTTTAAACGGTACATCGGCAAAATCAGCGCGGGTTACTACCGCCTTTACGTCCTTATGCGCCTCCGCCTTTGAGGTGTCTATCTTCTCGATCCTAGCATGCGCATGCGGTGAACGAAGAATCGCTCCATGCAACATCCCTGGTGCATAAGCGTCTGCCCCAAATTTGGCGCGTCCGGTAACTTTGTCCAAACCATCCGGTCGATCCGGGCTTGTGCCAACAAAAGTGAATTGAGATTTGCGATCGTCGAGTGCCATTACGAAGCCTCCCGCATTTCAGCCGCCGTCTCCATAACGGCGCGAATGATCTTGTCGTAACCCGTGCAACGGCAAAGATTGCCTGCCAGCCAGTAACGAGTTTCTTCCTCGGTCGGGTCCGGGTTCTTTTCCAGCAGCGCTTTGGCTGCAACCAGTATACCCGGCGTGCAGATACCGCATTGCAGCGCCGCGTGTTCGATGAATTTTTGCTGCAGCGGATGCAATACTTTACCATCGGCAAGGCCTTCGACTGTTTCTATTGCCCTTCCTTCGGCTTCCACGCCAAGCATCAGACAGGAACAGACGAGACGGCCATCAACCGAAACCGAACAAGCACCACAGTCACCTGTTCCGCAGCCCTCTTTAGCGCCGGTAAGGTTCAGCTTGTCCCGCAGACAATCAAGTAGGGTTTCGCGTGGGTCGCAAAGGAATTCAACTTCATCCCCATTGACCTGAGTAGTTACGTGAAACTTGCTCATGCTTGTTCTCCCTTCGCACGGGCATAGGCGATTTTAGCGGCACGCTTTGCGAGAACACCCGCGACCTCGGTACGGAACTCAATCGTGCCCCGTTTGTCATCAATCGGGTTACACGCTGCCGAGGCCGCAACAGCCAGTGCTTCCAAAGCTTCATCATCAAGCGAGCTGCCGATGATCGCGTTGGCGCAATCTTCAACCAGTAAAACGGTCGGCGCAACTGCACCGAGCGAAACGCGGGCTTCGGTGATCTTGTCACCGTCCAAACGCAGATTAACCCCGACACCGACGACGGCAATGTCCATCTCGGTGCGTGGGATAAAACGCAGGTACGCGTCACCACCACTCTCTCCTCGGGACGGAATGTTTACTGCAGAAACTACCTCACCCTTGGTCAACGCAGTTTTCCCAGGACCAGTTGGGATGTCTTCCACTGCAACCTCTCGGTCGCCTTTCGGTCCGGTTACGGTCACCGTCGCCCCAGCAGCGATCATGGCTGGAACGGAATCAGCGGCCGGAGAGCCATTGCACAAGTTGCCGGTAAGCGTTGCGCGACCTTGCACTTGGGTCGAACCGATCAGGTCCATTGCTTCGACCAATCCGGGCCAGTCGTTACCCAAATCGGGATGTTCGCTCATCTCGGCGCCTGTCACTGCGACACCAAGCGTCCAGCTACCGTCAGCGTTTCGTGTAATGTCCCGCACGCCATCTATTTTCTTGATGTCGATCAGCGTATCAGGCGTCACAAGTTCCGAACGCAGCTGTACCAGAACATCTGTACCACCTGCTAAAAACCGAGTGATTCCCGTCGCCTTGGATGCCAGAGCCGAAGCTTCTGCAAAGTTGGCGGGGCTGTGATAATCCATGAATTTACCTCGCACCTGTGGATCAGGGTCTACTGGGGTTCGGAGGGGACGTTAGTGCAGCATTCGACCAACGTCCATGGCAGGAGCGACCTATTTTTTACCGCAGCGACCCTTGACTGAAAAGGGCTCTATAGATCGATCTCGATAACACCTTCGTTTAGGGCAGCTCGGCTTTGGCAAAGGATGATCGCGCCTTCACGTTGTTTGTTGGAAAGAACGAAATCTCGATGCTGGACATCGCCAGAAATTAAACCGCATTTGCAGACACCGCATATTCCATCCGAGCACTTTACGTCCACATGGATACCCGCTTCGTTCAGCACTTGTGCCGCATTCTTGTCTGCCGGAACAACCAGTTCTCGTCCTGAACGCACCAAACGCAGCTTGAACGGGTGATTTTCATATTCAGGTTGCTCAGGAACTGAAAAATACTCAAGATGTCGGGCTTCCTCGGGAAAACCCTGGCGTTCCGCAGCCTGAATGACTCCATCCATGTAGCGATCTGGTCCGCACGTATAAACGTGCCAACCTTCTCGGTAACTGCCCAGAATAACATCCAGGTCGGCGCGCGTACCTTCATCAGAAAAGTGATAATGAACCTGATCCGCCCAAGGCATTGCGGTCAAGTCCTCCAGATACCCTGCCGCATCCCTCTTGCTGGCCGAATAGTGTAATTCAAACGGAAGCTGCAACGCATGCAAACGATGGGCAAATGCAATCATCGGCGTGATTCCGATTCCACCGCCCATCAAAAAAGTTCTTGATGCGGTTTCCTCAAGTTCGAAATGGTTGATCGGTTTTGAAATGAAAACCTTTCGGCCCTCCTGAAAAATTCGGTGTAAAAGCGCGGACCCGCCCCGCCCTTCATCCTCGCGAAGGACGCCGATCTGATAGATGCTTCGGTCGGACGGGTCACCAGACATGGAATATTGCCGCAGGAATTCTGGGGCCACCAAAACATCCAAATGCGCCCCCGCTGTCCATTTGGGTAATGGTTTGCCATCCAAGGCAGAGAACTCATATTTACTCACATTTGCAGTCATTTTGTCCGCCAGGGTCAGCTCGACCCTCATGACCGGTGCATCCCCTGCAATTCGATAGTGATGGACAACCGAAAGATCACCATCCGACTTTCGAGCCTTATATTCCTCGGCCGAGACCATGGTCCGATACGCGGCGATACCTGCTTCGCGGTCCATTGCAAAAGGGTACGGCCATGGGTGCGGTGCCAGATTCGCGGGATAGACGGCCAAGGTCTGATCCTCGTATTTCAGGTCCAAATCCCTTTGCAGGTCCCGCCGATTTAGCGGATTAGCCGATGGGCGATAGGCCCCGTCAGCTTGCAGTTCGTTATCCCACCACCACTTCTTGATATCATTCAAGCCACCATTTCCGACGGCGTCATCCAATTTGGCCAGCACAGGTGCGGCGGCAGGGACGTTCATTGCCGCCCATCTAAAGGGACGTTCTTTGAAAATACCTTCAAGGTTCCACGGGCAGGTTTTCATGCACCGCCCGCACATGGCGCCGCCCGGCGTCGTGATCCTATACGTGGCACATTTTTGACTGTCGGACTTCCAGATCTCATAGCCGTTGAACATAAGTTTTGGTCCTGCCGTGATTGCCCCAGAAGGGCATTCACGGGCGCATTTGTTGCAACTTTCGCAAAACGATTGCAGGCCAAAGTCGATAGGTTTGTCATGAGTCATCGGCATATCGGTCGTAACCACACCCGATTTCAGGCGAGGGCCCAAATAGGGGTTTAGAATAACCTCACCGATCCGGCTGACTTCGCCCAATCCTGACAGCAGCAGCAACGGAGGTTGCAGAACCTCACCATCCATCACCGTGTGGGCTTTGGCCTTATATCCAAGGTTGCGGATTTGTTGGGCTATCACCCCACCGAGCAGCGAAAACCTCAAATACGCGCGCATAGACTGGGCAACGCTTATCCAATCGTCGCCGCTTGCGCCTTCCATTGTCTCATAACCCTGGTCAATGATCATACTGACCGCCTGATCATGGGGCGGTTTAATCTCTTCTCCGGTTGCGTCGTGAGAATACCAAGTCCACTCGGGGCATCTGCTAAGGCCCACGGCATCGGCACCTAGGAAATAACTGGCGGCCTTGATGTTTTCGGCATTTCTGACCGGATCTGAGGGTCTTACGTCATTGGCGCTTTCGCCGTCCTGTAAGAGAACAAAAGCACCCAATGCCCGACGCTGCGCAAAACTCGGCGCCGACTTGCGAACATAGTAACCACCTTTCGCACTGTCCTGCAGCGCCTTGCCCATATCACCAAATTGGGCGCGCGCGAACATGTCTGCCCGCTTGGGTACGCGCGCAACATTCTCTTCGTCGATATACGTTGTCGGGTTGTCGACTCGTTTGAGTTTTTCAAAAGGATGCGCGCCGTCCACATACCTCCGCTTGGCATAAGCGTCTCGGTTCAACGCGTTCTTGGCAAATCCGGCACCCAGCCACCAAGCCGGTCCTTGCGTACGAAACCAAGGCTGCTGTGCCAGCGGACACAAAGGTTGATCATGGGAGAGTTCCAGTTCTGTCGTTACGGCGGCGAGGCCAAAGCGTCGGCCCAACCAAGGCGCAACTAGCTCGCCGTTTTCGACCGAAGCCAGCCCTGCAGCTACTGCCAACTTGCCTAAATCAACTTCTGACGACATGGATGTATGAGCCCGCGCGTCAAATCCCAAAAGTCGGATGTAATTTGCTATGACGACTGCATTTTCCGTGGCCCTCAGGCAGGCTCGGTGATCCTGAGCATCCAATATCCAGTCAGAGCCAGGTTCAGACGGTTCCGGGTCCCGGTGATGTTCATAAAGAAAAACGATTGAATGCCTGTGGTTCTCTATCGAGCCAGGTGCAGCTTCCATGCTCTCTTTTAGATCAGCCATTATGACATCGATGCCCGAAGCCAACGTTTTTGTCTGACGAGTTTTTAACGCATTAGCCAAACGGTCGATATCGGGATTTCGTCGCGGCTCGGGTAGGAACGCATCAGATGGCAATGGACCGCACCCCATCATCGATGCATCATTGAAGTAACCAAAGGCTTTTAAATGATTTGTTCGCTCGACCGGATCGGTTGGGATTTCTGAAATCACTGGATTAACAATTCCGTCTCGGATGGCATCCATCATGGCCTGAAACTCACCCATCGCGTTTACGATGTTTTCAGGACGCTCAGGTCGATGAAAGTTGAGACGCCGCATGGGTTTAACCTGCGACAGATCCGGCATCCGAGATTGCCGCGCCAACCGTTCCAACGGATACGGCCCCATGTGAACGGGGCGGTTTTTGTCCGAGAAAAAACGGATACCCATCGCGTGCCTCCTGATTGTTATCGTGACGTATCCCGCCGTAGACAGCAAAACCATTCATAGATAATCATAGATGGTATGAGGAAAATTGATTTTACTGAACTGGATGGAAAGGTTTTACGGGTCTTTCTGACAATTTTACAGGAAAGTTCGGTTTCAAAAGCAGCGGATCGGCTTGGGGTCACGCAGTCGGCGATCAGTCACACACTATCAAAGTTGCGACAAATTTTGGGAGATCCATTGTTCGTACGTTCGGGACAAGGCTTGACCCCGACCGAACGCGCGTTGGCGTTGAAAGACCCGGCGCAGCTTGTTCTGGATGGAATGCGTGCTCTGACCCAAGAGCGACCTTTTGATCCATTGTCTGAACAAATCAATATTCAGATCGCTGCTAATGACATGCCACGTGAGTTAATTTTTCCCGATCTCCTGCGTTCTGTCCGCGCCGAGAACGTCCGATTGAGATTGGAGTTCATATCTTCCGGAGTACCAGACCCTGAATTGCTACGAAGTGACCGGTGTCAGATGATGCTGACGCCGTTACCGCCAGATGGTCCAGATATCTTTCAAAAGCGGCTCTTAACCAGCCCTTTGATGATATTTTTTGACGCCAGCAGACGCGATCCGCCGGACAGTTGGGAAACTTATTGCCAAAGCGAGCATGTCGACGTGCGTTTTGCCGATGGTCGCAGCGCCCGCAGCGTTATGCGCGGCGTCGACCAGAGCCAGATTAACCCTGCAACGGTGACACTGCCCCATTTCAACGCGATCCCATCGTTTGTAAAAGGCAGCGATTTGATCTCGACGGACACAGCACTGATGAAGAAAGGACCCCTGGCAGGTTTGGATTGCGCAGAACTCCCGTTCGATTGCGAACCTGTGAACATATACATGGTTTGGCATCAGAGATCCGCGAATGATCCTGCGCATCGCTGGTTGCGCACGCGGGTCGAAGCGATTGCCGCCAACCTTCAAGCCTGAGAAAGAAGCCAGTCGCGCATAAGCGAAACAAGTTCGGGTTGGCGGGGCTTTAGGGGGGCAACGACGAAAAAAACAAGATCGTCGAACAAGGTTTCTTTCAGTGGTTGAACAAGCTCGCCTGAAGCGAGCTCAGATGCGACTAATGCAGCGTTCGCCAAAGCCACTCCCTGCCCCGATACTGCCGCATCAATCGCAAGGCTTGTTTGACTAAAGCTCATCGTCCTAGCCCGACCCGCCACTTCGACCCGTTCAAGGAACAGCGGCCACAGACCATGTGAGTCGGTTAATAAGGTAAAACGCATCAGGTCATTTGGAACGGAAATTTGGTCGCCCAGCGAGGGGTTGCATACGGGAATGAACTCGTTCGAAAACAACAGCTTTGCATTGAAGCCGTCGCCAATTGGCCCGCGGCTTTGCCGAACAGCAATGTCCACACCATCTGTTCTGAAATCCGCCAAACGCTCACGCGCATCTACTTGCACCGCTATTTCCGGGTTCTTTCTTATAAAGTCGTTAAGGCGCGGAACGAGCCATTTCGACGCAAAGCTTGGCGTGACGGAGATAGTTATTTGGCGATGGCCCGATAGGTCGTCCACAGCTTCTTCGATCAACCTAAATGCCCGTCGCAACGGAGAATGAAAACGACGACCAGCCTCGGTCAATCTCAGTCCGCGGGGCAACCGTTCGAACAGGGCCTGCCCTAGTCGGGCCTCCAGCCCACGAACGTGCTGTGCAACTGCACCCTGAGTGACACCTAGCTCAGCAGCGGCCAAACGGAAATTCAGATGCCTTGCCGAAGCTTCAAAGGCGCGAATGGAATTGAGTGGGGGTAGTGCCGACATGACCGTTAACAGTAGTTTTTCTACAACATAAAGTCAGAAGAACTGATTGGTCAAACGCCCGCGCAGATTGCAAAATGCCGACAAACAAAGAAAGGAGAAAAACAAATGACGAAAGTGGCATTGATCACCGCAGGCGGCAGTGGAATGGGCGCTGACGCGGCACGTAGGTTGGCGACAGATGGTTTCAAAGTTGGAATTTTGTCATCCTCGGGCAAAGGCGAGGCATTGGCCGCACAATTGGGGGGCGTGGGGATTACGGGGTCGAACCAATCCAACGATGATCTGAGAAAACTGGTCGACGCGGCAATGTCACATTGGGGACGTGTAGATGTTTTGGTCAATTCAGCTGGCCACGGCCCAAGAGCGCCCATTTTGGAACTGTCGGATGAAGACTGGAATGCCGGTATGGAAGTATACTTTCTGAACGCGGTTCGTCCGACCCGGCTGGTGACGCCAATAATGCAAGAACAGGGTGGCGGTTCAATCATCAATATCTCGACCTTTGCCGTCTTCGAACCCGACCCGGTATTTCCGACATCCGGCGTGTTTCGAGCAGGACTTGCGGCCTTTACCAAGCTTTTTTCTGACAAGTATGCGGCTGAGAACATCCGAATGAACAACGTCCTGCCCGGGTTCATCGACAGCCTTCCGGAAAAGGAAGAATTCCGCGCCCGCATTCCGATGGGTCGTTATGGCCGCAGTTATGATGAGATTGCCTCGGTTGTTTCCCTGCTGGCCTCTGAAGGCGGTGGATACATCACCGGCCAAAATATTCGGGTGGACGGTGGCATAACGCGATCAGTGTAATCCGCTAAGAACGTGCCTTGAACAGGTGAGTAAGCGCTGCGCCGGTCTCAAAAAAAGTCCGGCGCGTCCGCGTCCATGACTCATTGTATTGAGCCACTGGTGCAATTGGCAACCGGGCCAGGTCATCCTTCAACAGGCTTTCGGCCATCATCCCGCCGAAAACCGTGCCCGGCCCGATCCCGCGCCCAGAAAACCCGTGCACAGCCAAAACATTTGGGCCGAGTTTTATAATCTTTGGTAAATGATCAGAGGTCATAGCAATTCTGCCGTGCCATTCGTCAACCAAGGGCTGATCCGCAAGCGAAGGAAAAAGCGCGGAAAGTTTGCGCCTAACCCAACCATGATGAAAAGAGCGCCCAAAACTGCTCAAATCACCCATTCCGCCTATAATAAATCGACCATCCCGATCCATACGGAACGATGTCATAATCAACTCGGTATCCCAGCATCCTTCACCACCTGACAGTATGCAGGCACGAAGATTTTCGGCTAGTGGGGCTGTCGCGTATTGAAAAAAGTACATCGGAACATACTGCGGTCGCGTCAGATTTAGGTTTTGATGATAAGCGTTTGTGGCCTGAATAACGGCCTTGGCGTGTACTGTACCATTCGACGTGGCCAAAACCCAATGGTTATCCAGATAATCAAGCGACAGCACCGCGCTTTGTTCAAATATCTGTGCACCTGCCTGCGACGCTGCTCGGGCCAGTCCCACACAATAAGCCAATGGCTGGATCGTCCCCGCACGCGGGTCAAACAGCGCCGCTTGAAACTGGTCGCTGCCTGTTTTGGATTTCGTATCTTCTGCGGAAATCAATTCTACTGGCGCTCCGGATTCTTTTAATTGGGCGTACCGTGACTTGAGATCCATCTCGCCCACCCTTGAATGGGCGCAATGCAATGTTCCATTTTGAAGCGGATCGCAATCGATTTGATGACGTTCGATCAACTTAAAAACCTCGGCAGGGGCTGCCGCCAAAAGCTGAATTAGCCGATTCCCAACCTGCTCTCCCAGGCGTTCGCGGATTTTCTTCGGAGGCAGCCAAAGCCCCGCGTTTACCAACCCTACGTTGCGACCAGAGCCGCCATGACCGATCTCTTCCGCTTCAAGTAGGCAAACCGCAGCACCCGCCTTTGCGGCTGTAAGGGCTGCAGAACAGCCCGTGTAACCGCCGCCTATTACTGCCAAATCAACCGAAACACTCCCGGTTAATGAATTCGTTTCGACCTTTTCAGCACAGGTCTTCCGCCACAACGAATGATCAACAGAATTCACAGACAGATAGTTCCCTGCATTTCGCGCCGACAATTGAAACAAATTCAACCGACTACAAGTGCTCTTTGGTCTTCCCGGCCCATCGCCACAAGCAGGTTTTGACTTTCCTGCACTGCCGAGAACGCTGCTTTATCTTTCATTCCTCGCCAATTTGCCAGAACCAATGATTGGGCGACTGCTCCACCCAGCGTTGTTCCGGGACCCGTTACGATGAAAAGATCCGGTGCAAATTCCCGGGCCGCTGTTCGTACAGCGCGCGTGAAATCATAGGCTTCAGTCACCTGATACCCCAAGGTGTAGTCCCTCAGCTTTTGCGTATCGACCGCGCCGGGCCACCAAATTTTGCCACGCCCATCAATGATCGGACGATTGGGTTGGGTAAATTTTATCTCACTGAGAACCGCCTGTCCTTCCGCCGCGACGGGACTTTGTAGCTGAGTATGGAAGGCCGCGTGGTTGTGAAGACGCAGGGGAAATCTTTCCTGAACAACAGGTTGCGATTCCTCAAAGTCTGTCAAGCCTGCATCATTTCCGGCCAGAACCAACATTCCACCCAGATCAATTGATAATGCCAGTGTATGTCCCTGCACATCATTTATTCGAGCGACTTCCTTCAAAATTGATGCTTTGCGAATGGGGTCATTCACCCAATCATCACCTACAAACGGATAAACTAACTGGCCCCCAATCAAATTGGCCTGCATTAACGTGCCCATTGTATTAGCGACGCGGAAACCTTCCGCTGCGCTCAGTGCTCCCGCCGCGGTCAGCGCACTGTACCATCCCATGGAATTCCCGGTAACGGCGACTACTTCGATGTCGCTAGCCAAATTCTGCGAATCCGCCAACGAGGCTGAGAATATCAGCGCCGAGGCGACATCTCCGCGTGAATATTTAGCGGCAGAGAACCTATCTGCACCGTCCAAGCCCGTTATTGTTTCTTGCCCGTTCTCGGCTCGTATGGCGTCAAAGCCTTTAAACAGAGCCATCCGGCTTGGGTGATTGCGACGAAGATAGCCCAGTTCGGCCTTGTTATATGTCCCCCGTCCAGGACAAATCACGACGGCGGTTCGGGTCATATAGCTTCTCCCGTCAATTCCAAAGCTGCTTTCACTATGCCTTTGCGTGAGGGCAGGGTCGCCGCATAGGCTGGCCCTGTTGCGATAAAGCTGTCTTCGGCAACTACGCGTCCAATCGGAATATGAGACCGTTCCTCGCAGAATAAGGTCATCAAGCCTTCTGATTGACTTCCAGTTCTGCGGCATTCATCGACGATCAACACGTGTCGACAATCCTTGGTGGCTGTTAAAATTCCTTTAGTAGGCAATGGCGCTAGCCAACGCATGTCGATAACACGTGTCTTAACACCTGCGGCCTGTAATTCCGGTAAAGCCTGTTGCGACAAGTAGTTCCCGTTGCCATAGGTCACAATCGCCAGGTCGGTACCGTTTCCATGCACACCAACCTGGCCCAGTGCGATCCGTTGTTCCGACGACGGATAAATGGTCATCCACCCCCCGTCCTGAGGCTGGTGAAGATCACGTATTGGGTAGAGCGCTATTGGTTCCACAAACGCCACGACGCGCTGTTCTTCGCGGGCGAGCCGCACGCATTCCCGCAGCATTTTTGCCGCGTCTGCGCCGGTCGACGGACACGCTAAAATGACCCCAGGAATATCCCGCAAAACAGCAAGTGAATTGTCATTGTGAAAGTGTCCGCCGAAACCTTTCTGATAACCGAGTCCGGCAATACGAACCACCATTGGATTGGTAAATTGTCCATTCGAGAAGAATGGAAGCGTGGCCGCTTCACCTCTGATTTGATCCTCAGCATTGTGCAAGTAAGCGAGGAACTGAATTTCTGGGATCGGGATAAATCCATTATGCCCCATTCCAATTGCCAATCCCAAAATGGCCTGTTCATCCAACAAAGTATCGATCACTCGATCAGCGCCGAAACGTTGCTGCAGTTTTTGCGTAACACCATACACTCCGCCTTTGCGTCCCACATCTTCGCCCATACACACGATCTCAGAATGTTCCAGCATCAGATCAGTCAGCGCCCAGTTGATCAGGCGGCTCATGGGTTGCGGTTCGTCCAAAGCGCGCAGGTCGTTTCCAAAAGCGTCGGCTCGCGCCTTGGCGCCCGGTCCATTAGTGGGCTTGCATGGACGTTTAGGGGGAATCAAGCTTTTCATGACCTCCTGTGCATCGGCCAAGTGCGGGCGCGAGGATGCTTCAGCCGCGATCCGTTTGGCTCGCGCACATGTGTCTGTATAGATTCTCAACGCGTCATCGGGAGAGAGAGCCTCGGCTTGATCCATTAATCGGACCGAGTGCAAAAGCGGGTCATTGGCCTCGTCCGCTTCGACTTCGGATTTGCTTAGGTACGTCGTTGGCATATCTGCGCCTGCGTGACCATAAAGACGAACAGTCTTTAAGTGCAGGAATGCAGGCTTTCGCCTGGTGCGTACGTATTCTGCAGCCTCTTTGGCGACGGCATAAGTCTCATAGATATCCAACCCGTTGGCCTGAAAATACTTGATGCCAGGTCGACGCTGCATAGAAATCTGAATCCAGCCTTTAGGCGTTTTTACCGATATTCCAATTCCGTTATCCTCACACACGAACAACAATGGCAGAGGTGTCGACTGCACGCTTGTCCACCCGGCGGTGTTGATCGCCCCTTGCGCAGTTGAGTGATTTGCAGAAGCGTCCCCAAACGAACACATGGCAATGCCGTCTTCAGGCAACTGCCTATGCTCGGGAGCGTTTCGCCGAGCCGCGCCCAGCGCATAGGCCGCACCGACCGCCTTTGGGAGATGGCTGGCTATTGTCGACGTCTGTGGCGGTATCATCAACGCCTTGGACCCAAGAACCTTGTGGCGGCCGCCGGATGTCGGATCTTCGCATGAGCAGGCAAAACTCAATAGCATATCCCAGGCGATCTGCTGGCCCGGCAATTGTTCGGCACGCGCTATCTGAAACGCCGCATCCCTATAGTGCAAAAAGGCGATATCGGTCGGTCGCAATGCATGGGCTACGGCGGCCATCCCCTCGTGACCCGACGAACCGATCGTGTAGAAGCCCTTACCTTCTTTCTGCATAGTCCGGCTTGTTTGATCCAACGCCCGACTAAGAACCTGCGACCGGAATAGAGAAACCGCATCTTCTTTGGATAATCCTGATACAGGGGCGTTCCCGTGCGGAAATTCACGGTTGGCGACCCGGTTCAGGAAGTTCTGGTGAACGATCTGGGCGCGATCCATGGCATACCTCAATTTCAGCAGTGCATCGTTAGCCTTAATAACGCCTGCAACAATTCGTCATTGGTTTTTCCCTGCCAGTCTTAGCAGTTTGAGCGATCTGCACAGTTACCACCATACAGATACTGACGGCACGACTAGCAAGGTCGCATGTTTGTCATGGCTCTGGCCGACGTCAAACACCAGTGATATTGCATTCAAAAGGTATGAGGATTTGTCATATGATAGCGCCCCGTCGTTTCCTTCCATCAATTTCATCCCTGCTGGCCTTGGAGGCCGTGGACAGATTGGGCAGCGCTTCTGCAGCCGCGCACGAGCTTTCGCTCACGCAAAGCGCCATCAGCAGGCAACTTAAGGCTGCTGAAGACCAGTTGGGGATCGATTTGATCGAGCGCAGTCAAATGCGCCTGCAACTAACACCCGCCGCAAAAGACTATGTTGAAACCGCCCGGTCCTCATTGAAGGATCTTGCGCAGGCTGCCTTACGCCTTACGGCGAACCCGGCTGGTGGTTCTTTAAACCTGTCGATCCTGCCTGCATTTGGAATGCACTGGCTTGCCCCACGATTACTTGACTTTGCGCAAAGTCATCCAGAGGTGACAGTGAATTTGGGTACAAGGCTAAAACCTTTTGATTTCTCAAATGAGCATTTTCACGCAGCAATACATTTCGGACGTAAAGACTGGGCCGGTGTGAGTTACCTGAAAATCATGCGAGAAGAGGTTTTACCCGTCTGTTCACCCGCCTTGGCCTTGCAAGGCTTGAACACCTTGGAAATGTTGCGTGATGCGCCACTTTTGCATTTGGATACGCGCGCTGACGCCTGGGAGCAGTGGTTTTCAACACAAGGCCAAGCGGTCCAAGGCTTACAGGGAATGCTGTTTGATCAATTTTCAACCATGGTTCAAGCAACCATCCACGGCCTCGGTGTTGCGCTGCTTCCTACATTTTTAGTCAAGAAAGATCTGTCTGAAGGGCGGTTAAAGCTAGCGTGGAATGCACCCGCCATCAGTCTGGGAGACTACTATCTTGTATGGCCTAAGGATCGAGCCTTGCCCGAACCAGTCAAGTCGTTTCGTATTTGGCTGGAAGGACAATTGTCAGATAAATCACACCAGTGACAGACTATTGGCCTACCGATCGATCAACTAGTTTTGCCGATGTCGTTCCGGCACCTTAGCGTTCAGTTCAGACATCTAATGATCGGGCAATTAGCTCTTTCATCACTTCATTTGTCCCGCCGTATATCATCTGAACTCGCGCATCGGCGTAAAGTCTGGCAATCGGATATTCCATCATGAACCCGTATCCGCCAAACAGTTGCAAGCACTCGTGCATGATTTCGTTTTGCACTTCGGATCCCCAGTATTTTACCATTGACGCCGTAGCGGCATCCAACTTTCCGGTTTCAAGCTTGGCAATACACTCATTCACGAAACTGCGTAGAACTTCCGCTTTCGTTTTGCATTCCGCCAATTTGAACCGTGTATTCTGAAAGTCCATTACGCGCTGACCAAAAGCCTTCCGCTCCTGCACGTATTTCACTGTTTCGGCGATGGCAAAATCGATTGCACCCAAGGCCATTATGCCAATCGTCAATCGCTCCCAAGGCAATTGGGTCATCAATTGATAGAACCCCTGACCCTCTTCCGGACCGAGCAGATTGGTCATAGGAACTTTCACGTCCTCAAAGAACAGTTCAGCGGTATCGTTGCCTTTCATTCCTAGTTTTTTAAGGTTCCTGCCCCGGCGAAAGCCATCTGCTCCATCCGTTTCGACAACTATCAAAGATACTCCTTTGGCGCCCAAAGCCTTGTCGGTTTTGGCCGTAACAATAATCAAGTCGGCAGACTGACCGTTCGTTATGAATATCTTCGACCCGCTTATACAATAAGAGTTGCCATCCTTGTCCGCCGAAGTGCGCACAGCCTGCACATCCGATCCTGTGCCAGGTTCAGTCATTGCTAACGCGCCGATCATTTCGCCGGAGGCCAGTTTAGGCAGCCACTTCTGCTTTTGTTCCTCGCTGCCGTAAGCGTCGATGTAGTGTATCACGATAGATTGGATGCCGTAGCCCCAACCTGCGTCGCCGCGCGCGCTTTGTTCATAGAGGGTTACCGCATCAAAACCCATTCCCCCGCCAACGCCGCCATATTCCTCGGCGATAGCACCAGCCATCAATCCGGCCTGCCCGGCTTTTTCCCAAAAGGCGCGATCGACCACTCCCTGCTCGATCCAAGTCTCGACATTGGGCACAAGCTCGTCGTCCAGAAATCGGCCGGCCATGTCAGCATACATCCGATGTTCTTCAGTAACCCAAGCGGCGGAACTGGTGAAAAGTGGCATCGCAACCTCGTTCATTGGCGTCAACCAAAGCTAACCTCACCTGCGATTCCTTCCAATCCATATGACGTCGTGTCGGAGGAATGCAACGTAACGTTTTTTAAATCAGACGGTTAAGTGATCACGAAAACAGTCTTGTCGATGACAATACCGTGGGATTCGGCTTGATTGCGGAGCAACGCACACCTTATTCGAGTTACGTATCCGAGCACTCTAGCCTGCAAAGGAAAATGATCATGCCCCGCGCCTTTTCAGAACTGACATTCACGCCTTCTGTCCGCGCCCATCAAGAGCGCATGGGATCAGCGGAAACTTATAGCAAATTCTTGGAAACTGGCCCGCAACAGGGTCATGAAATCGGTCCGGCAGAGCAGGCGTTTATTCAGGCCCGGGATGGGTTCTATCAAGCCACCGTATCAGAAACTGGCTGGCCGTATGTTCAGTTTCGTGGCGGACCGGTTGGTTTTCTAAGAGTCCTGGATTCAAAAACGCTCGGCTACGCAGATTTCTCTGGGAACAGACAATATATTTCACGCGGCAATTTGGACGGCAATGACCGCGTTGCCCTGATCCTAATGGATTATGCCAACAAAAAGCGGCTCAAGGTTTTAGGGCGCATGACATTTACAGAAAGTCCTGGCGCTGCCGCCTCCCTTTACCCAAATGGGGCAGAGGCTAAAGCGGAACGTTCGGCTATCATCCATGTAGAAGCCTTAGACTGGAACTGTCCGCGCCATATCACACCGCGCTTTACCGAGGCCGAACTGCGCCCGCACTTGAACGAGTTAGGTAAGCAATTGGCCCAACTTCAGTCAGAGAATGAAAAGTTGAAGGCTGAGCTCGCAGAGCTGAAGGGCCCGAACGACATTTAAGTTACAAAAATATGCCATTGACCCTTGACCTTCCCGTCACTGGAAGCCCCATCTGAGGCAAGAACCTAGTGTCAGGACGACTCGGATGGTTGATCAAAACCAAACTCAATTGAAAGTTTCAGGGATGAGCTGCGCGTCGTGCGTTGCGCGTGTGGAAACAGCGCTATGTAACGCTCCCGGTGTAAAGGCGGCGTCTGTAAATTTTGCCAATGGAGTCGCGCAGGTCACATACGATGGAGCATTCTCGGCTATCACGAATGCTTTGGATGAAGCCGGTTATCCCGCGAAGTCACAGAAAATCGATCTAAAAGTCGATGGCATGAGTTGTGCGTCATGCGTTGGTCGGCTCGAAAACGCACTGAAGGAAAGCCCCGGAGTTTTGAGCGCCAGTGTGAACCTGGCCACTCAGCGTGCGACTGTGACCTTTGTTGAAGGAGCCTGTGACCCGGCATCTTTGGTGCAGGTCGTTAAGGAAACCGGGTATTCAGCGCGTCAAGCGCAGGACGTCAAACCAAATCAAGGCTTTGATACGCAATCGGATGAAATACAAACGCTAACTAGGACCACGGTGATTGCCGCAGCGCTTGCTTTGCCGGTCTTCGTATTGGAAATGGGTGGCCATATGGTCCCCGCCTTTCATCATTGGATTCAAGCCACGATTGGCGCCCAAAACAGCCATCTGATCCAGTTTGCCTTGACATCTGTGCTGATGATCGGTCCCGGGCATGTGTTTTTTGCCAAGGGTTTACCCTCATTGTTGCGCGGCACACCTGACATGAATGCGCTGGTCGCATTAGGTACCGGAGCAGCCTATCTATATTCGATAGTCGCGACTTTCTTGCCGCAAGCTCTGCCGAAAGGCACTGCTAATGTTTACTTCGAAGCTGCCGCGGTAATCATTGTTCTGATCCTGCTTGGACGACTGATGGAAGCCCGAGCCAAAGGAAAAACCGGTGCCGCAATCCGAAAGCTGGTGGGCCTTCAACCGAACACTGCCCGTGTTCTTCAGGACGGTTTATGGGTGGATAAACCCATTGAAAAGGTGGCAGAGAACGATGAGTTGATTATCCGCCCCGGCGAACGAGTTCCCGTCGACGGAGAGGTCTTGGACGGCAACTCTTACATCGACGAAAGCATGATTACGGGCGAACCAGTTCCCGTCGGGAAAACCGTCGGGGAACAAGTGGTTGGCGGGACAGTGAACGGTACTGGTGCGCTGCAAATTCGGGCCACGCGCGTTGGCCAAGACACAGTTTTGGCGCAAGTAATTCGTATGGTTGAACAGGCTCAGGGTGCCAAGCTGCCTATCCAAGGGCTGGTCGACAAAATCACGCATCGTTTCGTTCCCGTCGTAATTGCGGTTGCTGTTCTTACGGTCCTGGCATGGATGATACTTGGACCGACCCCTGCGTTACCGCTTGCGCTTGTTGCCGGAGTGTCGGTGTTAATCATCGCCTGTCCTTGCGCGATGGGTCTTGCGACGCCGACATCGATCATGGTCGGAACGGGACGAGCCGCGGAATTGGGTGTCCTCTTTCGAAAGGGCGACGCACTACAGACCCTTCAGCAGGCCCAAGTAATTGCCATGGACAAAACCGGGACGCTGACGCTTGGCCGACCAGAACTTACCGAGTTTGTCGCTGCAGATGGTTTTGAACGAACACACGTGCTGCGGCTGGCCGCCGCGGTCGAAGCGCAATCCGAACATCCGGTCGCGAATGCTATCACTCGAGCTGCCCCAGCAGAGCTACCGGAAGTTACCGAGTTTCGCTCAATAACTGGGCAAGGCGTCAGTGCCCGAGTCGAAGGACAGTCTGTTTTGGTCGGATCCGGGCGCTTTATGGCGCAGAACGGGGTGGACCTAGCTGCTCTTAACCATGTCGCAGAGGTGCACGCCAAGACTGGTGCAACCCCACTATTTGTCGCAATTGACGGCAGCGCAGCTGCCGCTTTAGCGGTTTCAGACCCGATCAAACCCGGCACAACGGAGGCGTTGAAGGCACTGCGCGCAATGGGATTGAAGCTTGTAATGATTACAGGGGACAACACCCTGACAGCAAAAGCGTTGGCTCAAACTTTGGGAATCGATGATGTAACGGCCGAGGTTCTGCCAGGAGGTAAACAAAAAGCCATAGCAGAGCTGCAAGGCCGGTATGGAACAACGGCTTTTGTCGGAGACGGAATTAATGACGCGCCCGCATTAGCGGCCGCAGACATCGGTATTGCAATCGGCACAGGAACCGACGTAGCTATTGAAACCGCTGATGTAGTGTTGATGTCCGGCGATTTGCGCGGGGTCGCAAATGCATTGGATATCAGTCATCGCACAATGCGAAATATTCGGCAAAATTTGGGGTGGGCATTTGGCTACAATATCCTGCTTATCCCAGTAGCCGCAGGTGTGTTGTACCCGTTTGGCGGACATTTGCTATCACCCGCATTGGCCGCTGGCGCCATGGCGCTGTCTAGTGTGTTCGTTGTTTCCAACGCCCTGCGTTTGCGCCGGGCGCAAGTTCAATTGCCGGAGCCTGATTCACCACTTGCAACGCAGGAGGTTACATCATGAACATCGGAGACGTATCGCAACTGACAGGATTGCCCGCAAAGACGATCAGGTACTACGAGGATATCGGACTGATCAAACCTTTGCGTGACGACAACGGCTATCGACGGTTCCGTAATCAGGATGTCCACAAGCTGAATTTTCTTGGGCGCGCTCGCGCGTTGGGCTTTACCATTGAAGATTGCCGGACCCTGCTGGCCCTTTACGAGGATGAAACCCGTGCCAGTGCAGATGTAAAGCGCATTGCCCGCCAGCATCTCGGACAGATCGAGGCCAAAATTACTGATCTCAATGCAATGCGTGACACGCTAAGCCACCTAATAGAGGCCTGCGCCGGCGACGACCGACCAGATTGCCCGATACTTCAAGATTTGGGAGGTAAACCCTGAAGCGGGGTTGCCCTTTGTACCACCGTTTGATTTGTCGGTTCCGGATACCGCAATCGGGTTTTCTTAGTCAGGAAACCACTGCTCACTCGGAAGGATACTCAAGTGGCAAAAATCGCGTTCTTGGGCCTTGGGGTCATGGGTTATCCAATGGCCGGTCATCTGCAGGCGGTTGGCCATGAAGTTACCGTTTTCAACCGTACTTTGGTGAAGGCAGAGCCTTGGGTCGAACAGCACGGCGGCTCTGCGGCAGCCACACCAAAGGAAGCCGCACGCGGGGCAGAATTTGTCATTGCCTGCGTAGGAAATTACAACGATCTGCGCGTTGTTTGCGCCGGCGAGAATGGCGCTTCTCTGCCGCTGACAACGCTGGTGGATCAGTTTTATAAGGATGTTCAAATGCTGGGGGGCGGACGCTGGGACACCTCGGCGCTGCTCAAACGTTTAAGGGCAATGGATTAGCACATGAATGGAACGGAAGATCATTGGGCGAAAGCCCTGCGGAGCCACTGGGGGCTTGACGCTCGGTTAACCCGTTTGGACGGGGAATATGACCTAAATTTTTTGGTACACGCCAAGAACGGTCAAGATTATGTGCTTAAAGTTATGCGCGTCGACTGCCAACCAGAATTGGTAGACCTACAAATCAAAGCGCTGGACCATTTGGCAACATCTGCACCGGGCCTACCATTTCCCAAGGTTTTTCCGTCACTAGACGGCTTAGAACTGCCGTCAATTAGGGATGAGCAAGGTCAACCGCGCCTTGTTTGGTTGCTCGAATATCTTTCAGGGCGTTGTTACGCTGACGCTAAACCTAAGACCACGGACCTGATCCTGAAACTCGGCCGGGTTTTGGGGGCAACGGATCGTGCTTTAGAACAATTTTCGCACAATGGTTTAAATAGATCGGATTTCAAATGGGACCTTGTACAAGCAAGCTGGATTAGGCGCAAATTGGATATAATAACCAACGCTGATCGACGCGAAATACTTGAAGACATTGTGCGGGACTTCACCAGAATATCCGGCCAGTTGAACCGCCTGCCGAAACAGGCCATTCACAACGACGCAAATGACTACAACATTCTGGTCCAAGGAGAGTTGAGCGAACGCCGCAGCGTCTCGGGTTTGATCGACCTGGGCGACATGTGCGCCGCACCACGTGTTTGCGAGCTGGCCATCGCCGGGGCATATGTGGTCCTTGACCATCCAAAACCGGAACGTGCTCTTGCCTCTCTGGTTCAAGGCTATCATGCAGCCAACCGCCTGCGCGCCGAGGAGGTTGATCTGGTTTGGCCGCTACTACGGATGCGACTGGCAGTCTCGATTGTCAACTCGACGTTGATGGCAGCTGAGCACCCGGATGATCCCTATGTAACGATCAGTCAGGCACCGGCGTGGCGCTTTCTCGAAAGCGACAATGTCAATGAGGGGCTTATGTCAGCCCGCCTGCGTACAGCTTGCGATTTACCTGTGGTCGACGGTGCAGAACGCATACTAGCCTATCTGAACGCGCATCGCGGACATTTTGCAAAGATGTTCGAAGTAGACTTGAACGAAGCTCCCATGGGGTCACTTTCGGTCGAAAACTCCACCTGGCCGCAAAATCCGTTTCATATGCCTTTGGATGAGGCAGCCTGTGTAGGTGAAGAGTTTGGTGAAGGTTTCTGGCTGGGCTATTACAATGAACCCCGATTAATTTATACCGAACCCGGATTTCGCAAGGGGCCATGGAAGGCGTCTGACCGTAGGACTGTTCATCTGGCTGTTGATGTTTTTGCACCGGCAGGTACCGTCTTGCACGCACCGGTCAGTGGGCGCGTCGAAGCTGTTGAGAACCGGACGGCACATTTGGACTATGGCGGCGTTGTGATCCTGCACCATGAAACGCCAGAAGGTGATCCATTCTATACACTTTACGGTCATTTGGACCCCGAAGCTTGCGCGCGCCTGAAGCCAGGTGATCCTGTTGCGCAAGGCGCAGCATTTGCACGCTTGGGCAATCCCTCCCAAAACGGCGGCTGGGCGCCGCACGTTCATTTCCAGCTCGCCCTGACAACGGATGGCATTCAAACCGATTGGCCCGGTGTGGGTGATCCGGACGAGTTGGATCTGTGGCACGCCGTTTGCCCCAACCCGGCTGCCCTGTTGAACTTGTCAGACGAGAAGGTTTTTTACCGCCCGACCGACAAGTTGTCCGTTCTTCAGAATCGGCAAGCACATTTCGGCGGCAACCTGTCTTTGACTTACGACGACCCTGTAATGCTGGTTCGCGGTTGGAAACATCACCTTTTCGACGAGTGGGGGCGACCATATCTGGACGCTTACAATAACGTTCCGCATGTTGGACACGCGCATCCCCGCATTCAATTGGTCGCGGCGGATCAGCTGAAAAGGATGAATTCAAACACCCGTTATCTGCATCCTGCGCAAACCGCATTTGCCGAAAAACTGCTTTCAAAACTGCCGGATCAATTCGAAGTCTGTTATTTCGTCAATTCCGGTTCTGAGGCGAACGAGCTGGCTCTGCGACTGGCACGAGCACATACCGGCGCCAAAGGAATTGTTACGCCTGACCATGGATATCATGGCAACACCAATGCTGCCGTCGCGATATCGGCTTACAAGTTCAACAAACCCCGCGGAGTAGGAAAGGCCGACTGGGTAGAGCTCGTCGAAGTGGCCGACGACTATCGCGGCTCGTTCCGCCGCGACGATCCCGTACGTGCCGCCAAGTTCGCGGATTTGGTAGACCCTGCAATTGCATCCCTTAAACAGAAGGGACACGGGCTGTCAGCATTTATTGCTGAAACTTTCCCTTCAGTTGGGGGCCAGATCATTCCTCCCTCTGGTTATCTGTCTGCAGTATACGAAAAAGTCCGAGTTGCTGGCGGTGTTTGCATAGCCGACGAAGTTCAGACCGGGTTGGGACGACTGGGAGAGTTTTACTTTGGCTTTGAACATCAACAGGCGCTGCCGGATGTCGTGGTGATGGGCAAGCCTATCGGCAACGGCCATCCTTTAGGAGTCGTAGTCACGACCCGTGAAATCGCCGAAAGCTTTGACAATGGTATTGAGTTCTTTTCCACATTTGGTGGATCAACGTTGTCGTGCCGTATCGGAAAGGAAGTTCTGGACATCGTCGATGACGAAGGACTGCAGGAAAACGCCAGCTTAATGGGGGCTCGACTGAAGGACGGGCTAATCAATTTGCAAGATGGGTTCTCGCAGATCGGTGATGTTCGCGGTATGGGTCTGTTTCTGGGGGTTGAACTAGTCAACCTTGATGGAACCGAGGGGACCGAGATTTGTGGCTATGTAAAAAACCGTATGCGCGACCATCGAATTTTGATCGGAAGCGAGGGACCAAAGGACAATATTCTCAAAATTCGCCCGCCTCTGACCATCGGAGCCGAAGACGTCGACATGATCCTTTGGGCCATGCGCAATGTGTTGTCTGAGATCGGAGACTATGTGCCAGCAGCTACCTGCGATCACGATCATCATCATGCTGGATGCAGTTGTTGCTAGAACGCAAATCCCCGGAGCGAGGGCCGGTGATTTTCCCTGTATTCCAATGTGCTGTGATTGACAAAGGTTTCTGGCCGATCTTCAATACCCGGAGCGTGGATGTTATTCACCGCAGCGCTATCCCAAATTCCTCGGCCAACGAGGAAAGAGCTGGAGAATAATCAAGCCGAACGATGAGGGACGCCATCGTCATGGCGTCCTCGCATTCACCTTCTGCACCTGCCGCGATCATCTGCGCAAAACAATTTTCTTCTGCGCCTAGACATCCGCATTCCGTACCATGCTGAACGAAAGTTCTTCGGCCATGTTGGGCACACAACGATAACATATGGTCCAAGGTCGAAATCGCGGCACGCCCTCGACTGGTACTTAACGCGATGGCGAAATCTCTTACTGCATTTGCACAGCTCTTAGCGCATTGGCTCCAAAGGCGCAGATACAGGACAGCTCCAGCCTCGATAGGCGTCAAATCTGACAGTCGACCAACAAAGGTACCACCGCAGGAGAATTTAGCGCTCACTTTGTAAGGATCAGTTTGCCCGCGCGCGTTATGCGCAAGGTATAAAGCTGTTCGCCTAACTCGATATGGGCCAATTTGCCGCCATTGGTCAATTCTTCGGCTTTGTGGGCTGGCAGCATTGAGACAGCGTAACTTTTTGAAGGGTTTGGGTTTTGCGCGTTCATGGGTGACATCTCCGGATGCATGGTTGGCGAAACGCCGAGTCCAATCTTTTCCCGATCCGGCTAACCCTGAACTGGGCTGGCTAATTGCTTATGATTTATTTCTGATAAAAACAGTAAGATATGTCAAGAGCCCGATTTGTTAAATGTGAATTGCATGGTTGCAACCAGCTTGGTCAGCAAATAGTCAATTTGAGGCTGGTTGTTACAAGGGGGTTTTCTATGTCCGCGCGGGTGGTTTTCGATCTTGATGGAACGCTGGTCGACAGCGTTGCTGACCTAACCGCCGCAGTGAATCAAATGTTGACCGACGAAGGTGTTGATCCCTTGCCGCTGGCAACGGTAAAGCGGTTTGTAGGAAATGGACTACCTAAACTGGTCGAGCGCGCTATGGTCCACCGGGGTTTACCCAGTCAAAAACATCCCGAACTCAGCCGAGCTACGTTAACCCATTACAATGCGGCACCAACTCAAAGAACGACAGTTTATCCCGGTGTTACAAAAGCCCTAAGCAGATTGGGCAATATGGGCTGTGCCTTGGGTGTCTGCACCAACAAACCCGAAGCGCCGGCGCGTCACATACTTGAAGCGTTGGAACTGTTACCGCATTTTGACTCGGTGGTTGGCGGAGATACAGTGAACAAGTGCAAACCTGATCCGGAACATCTAAACGCCTGCTTCAAAGCGATGCCAAATATTGGCCCGAGTATCTTTGTGGGCGATAGTGAAGTGGACGCCGAAACCGCAAAACGGGCCGATGTGCCCTTTCTTCTTTTCACAGAAGGATACCGTAAGTCCTCAATTGCGGAGCTACCACATCTGTTGGCCTTTGATCATTATGCGGACATGCCGGATTTGTTGTCACAGATCATAAAAGATGGGAAATTTAACCCGTAACTTCAATGTATAAGAGGGGCCGGCCAAGGGGGTTTAGAACCAGCCCCTCATCGGGGAAATCCAGTGAAAGTGGTTAAGCCCACCGGGATTCTTCGATATCTAAGTCATTACTACACCAAAGCGATTTTCGAAATTAGGGAATTCCCGTAGAGGTAGTTATTTGTTTGAACCCAGATATAAGGAAGTGCGGTCGAACGAACGTTATGAATCGACACATCCGGCTATTTTCCGAAAGTGCCCGTTTCACCGCGAGAGCAGTGCGAAAGTGATATTTCAATTATGTTGGTTGCAGGTTCCAACCTGATCCAACAATTGACCAAACCCCTGAATCGGCTCAAAGATTTCCAACATTTGCATCGCTTGAAACACCATCGCCTGGTTCGAACAGATCACCGGTTTTCCCAACTCTTGTTCAAGTTGGGATAGCACTTCGACGCTCCGCATGTCAGTGCACGACAAAACAACTGCATCGGCTTCGGGGTGATCAGCCCGTAGCCCTAACTCAAGTACGCGGCTTGTTCCAAGGGCGCCCTGCCCTTCATTGTCCAAGGTCTCGTCAACCTCGGAACGAGCGATGGTCCGGATTCCTGCATCGTCAAGGAAATTCACGGCCATATCATTGATTGCCTTTACATACGGCGATGCGAACCCGATACGCCGCGTACCTAGCGTTTTCAGGGCATTCACCAGTGCGCCAGCAGCTGTCACCGTTTTAGCCCCGCTGCTGGATCTGATCCGCTCCGCCAAGGCGCTGTCGAATTGCAACCCATGGGTCAAAGTCGCAGAGGTACAACCATAAATAACAACATCCGGTTTGACCCCCATCAAAAGCCGTAGTGGTTCATCCAGGTCAGCGGCTCCCAACCCGTGCATTTGTTTTTCATCCGGGATTTTATCCTCGTCGTAGCCGCCCATCCGACCAAAGTGTAGCGATACTCCCTCAGGGCACATCATCGCCATGTCCGGTTCAAGATTGGAGTTTGTAAACGGAACTAAAACGCCAAAACGCGCGCGGCCTCGTGAGCTTTTCATCGGGCGTGTTCCTTTTTGCATTGAGCAAGAATGGAAATGGCCGCTTCGTTGTCCTGTTTGGCCCCAATGGTCATTCGCAACGCATGGGGCAATCCGACGCCGCCTTGTGGCCTGACAAGGATGCCATTGCGTCTCAACGCAGCTTCCGCATTTTGCGCAGATTCCGGATCGCCCATATCGATAAGGACAAAGTTTGTGAAACTCGGAAACAAGTCGAATCCAGCGTCCTTGAGTTTCGTGGTCGCCTCTTCGCGAAGTTGCGTTGTAATCTCGCAGGTTTCACGCATGTACTTTTCGTCTTGGACGGCTGCTATCGCCGCGGCCTGCGCGACGGCGCTTACATTGTTCGGATTCATGACCTTTCGCATTTCGGCTGCGACGGCAGGCGGAAACAGCCCCCACCCGACACGAAAACCGGCCATTCCATAAGCTTTAGAAAATGTACGTAAAATAACCGTATTTTCAGAATTCACCATATCGAAACATGATTCTCTCAGGTGATCGGCAAACTCGCCATAGGCTTCATCGACAACCAACAAAATGTCTGGGCGCAGGCCAGCGCGTAATCGTTCCAACTCCCCACGGGATATCCGGGTTCCCGTTGGATTACCCGGATTCGCGACAAAAACGATACCTGTGTCTGCTACGACCGAGTCAAGAATAGCTTGGACGTTTACCGTCAAGAACGACTCTCTCGCGATGTCAAAACGGGCATTTGCCATTTGCGTTGCTGATCGAAAGAATGGGTAAGCATATTCAGGCGCCAATATAGAACGGTCGGGTCCTGCAAACACGCGCGCGATGCAACCGATCAGGTCCAAGGACCCGTTGCCGCACAAAATATACTCTGCGTTGAGTTCATGATGCTGCGCCAATGCAAGCCGCAACTCCGTCCAATCAGGATCCGGGTAAAGCATTGACCTTGTAAAAACCGACGATGCTGCTTTGACCACTTTTGGGCTTGGTGGGCGCAGGCTTTCGTTCTGAGAAAGCGAGATCAACGTATGATCATCCCCAGCAGGGACTTTTACCAGAGTATATGGCGCCATGCGCGCGACGTGGGGCATAGGTTGGGTCATAGCGTATCACCATAGCTGGATTTGGCCGCATCTGCGCTGACAAGCCCAGCTTCGATATCCCAACCCAACGCGTTACGACACCTGTCTTGCGGCGCCCCATAACCCCCGCCCCCGGGAGTTTCGAAAACCAACGTTTCACCCGCCTTAACCCGCAATTCTCCTTTGCCTGGCAATTCTTCACCACTACGGCCTATCCGAACACGTCCTGCGGCACCATCCTGACCGCCATACCGCCCTTTAGCCGGGTTCAGAATGCGCTCTACCGACAAAAACACCAGAAAGTCCTGATCAGACGACGCGCTAATTTCTATGTGTTGCCCCAAACCGCCACGAAAGCGGCCTGCGCCACCGGAATCCGGCCGAAATTCACGACGATGAAATAACACTGGCGCTACCGCCTCGGTGGTTTCTATCTGGCTTCCCCAGACACCACTGGGAAATGCCGTCGCGGACAGTCCATCCAGTGTGGGTCTTGCCCCAGTACCGCCGTTAAAAACAAGCTCAAGCGCAAACTGCTTATCACCAAGGTCCTGGGCCTCGGGGACATTGCGCAACGGCAGATCATACATGCAGGACGCCCCCTCGGCAGGGACAAGTTCAGGCAACGCCTGTGACAAACATCCAAAAACAAGATCGGGCGTCATCTGACCCAGCGTATGCCGCATAGCAACAGGAGCAGGAGGCTGGGCATTCAGAATACAGCCCTTCGGGCCGGTCACTTGAAAGGGCGCAAGCGAACCTGCGTTGTTCGGGATATCCGGCCCGATGATGCAACGAAGCGCGAACACAGAATAAGCTGCAGCATAATTCAAAGGCACGTTGATACCCTTGTCTGAACACCCTGACGTACCGGAAAAATCAAGCAACAGATGGTCCTTTGCAATCGTCAGAGAGGCATGCAATTCGATCTCGGCACCGTAACCGTCTACTTTGAGCACGTGTCTCCACGTGCCGCTTGGCAACTCCGAGATGGCTTCGATGGTACCACGGCGCGAAGTTTCGATGACGTAGTCAGACAACTCGTAAAGATCCTTCAAACCAAACTCGACCATCATCTGGTGCAGCCGGGCTGCGCCAGCCTCGCAACAAGCTATCAGCGCGTATATATCTCCTTCGTTGGCAATCGGCTCGCGTGAGTTCGCCTTGACGATCTCAAGCAACAGGTTGTTTACCTTGCCCTCATCCACCAATTTGCACGGCGGAATCAGCAGACCTTCGTCATAAATGTCCGAACCTTCCGGCCCCATGCCTAAACCACCCAGATCCACCAGATGCGATGTGCAAGAAGTAAAACCCACAACCTTGTCATCGAAAAATACAGGCATCATGAGCAAGAAATCGTTCAGATGTCCCGACGCGATCCATGGATCGTTCGTCATGTAAATATCGCCGGGTTTCATATCCTGAATCGGGAACCGGGTTCGCAATGTTTTGACCGCTTCGGCCATCGTGTTTATATGCCCTGGCGTCCCGGTCACGGCCTGCGCAACCATTCGCCCGTGAAAGTCAAATATTCCGGCCGAAATATCACCACACTCTCGTACAATAGGGCTGAAGGCGGCACGGACCAACGCCTGTCCTTGTTCTTCCACAACGGCCAGCAACCGGTTCCACATCACCTGCAATCGCGTCTGCGAAGTTCTCATGTGCGTATCTCCTGGATTCCCGTTAGCCAAATGTTTCCGACTGTATCTATCTGCGCCGTAAAATCCGCGCTAACAAAGGTGGTGGTTTGTGGTTCGACAATCAGCGCGGGACCCGAGACAATGTCGTCTGGCTTGAGTGCTGATCGTTCGAAAACACCGGCTTTGCACCAAACCCCGGAAATGTCGCAAAGGATATCGCGCGTTTCCCAAGCGTCGACAGGTTGACCTTCGATCATGTTGGTATGTTTTAAAGGCGCTGGAACCGGAGCGGAAACGGTAAGCCCCCAGTTTAACACCTCTATCGTCATACCCGGTACGATGCGCTTGAATTGCCCAATATATTCTGACTCAAAGTCGCTACGCAGATTTTCTAGGTCGTCAAAGGTCAGCGTCCTGTTTGGCAACTCGACCTCAATTTCGTGACCCTGACCGTGATACCGCATAAACGCCACCCGCCGGGTTCGCAAAGTTGCGTCCGGCGCGCCCGCGCGCACGACCTCTTCTGCTTCGTCATAAAGGTCCGCGAAGAAACTGTTCAGCTTAAATAAATCAAGCGAATCTATAGTTGTGTAAAAAGATCTGACGATTTCAAAGGAAACTGGCGCAAACAAAAATCCCACTGCAGACCCAACCCCGGGGTCACGCGGTATCAAAATGCGCCTAACCTGCGATCGCCTTGCGACACGGGTCGCGTGCAACGGTCCGTTGCCACCAAACGCAATCATCAAACGAGCGCTCAGATCCTTGCCTGACTCTACTGCATGCATACGCCCAGCGCTTGCCATGTTCTCGTCTACGATCTCGCTGATCGCAAAAGCTGCGTCATCTGTTTCCATTGACAGCCTCGAACCTATATGGGCCGACACAGAGCGATCTGAGGCAGCGCGATCAACTTGCAGCCGTCCCTCAGCGAAACGATCCGGATCAATATAACCTTGAGATATATCTGCGTCGGTCACAGTTGGGTTAATGCCCCCTTTGCCAAAACCGGCCGGGCCCGGATCGGAGCCTGCGCTTTGCGGGCCGACGCAAAGCCGGTTCAGCCTGTCCAAACTGGCAATTGACCCACCACCTGCACCGATTTCTATCATTTCGATTGCAGGAATTCGGACTGGCATCCCTGAACCCTTGATAAATCGTTCGGCGCGCGATATTTCGAATTTCCTCGCTGTTTGGGGGCGGAAATCATCAATTAGACAAAGCTTGGCGGTTGTGCCCCCCATATCGAAGGACAGGACTTTTCTCGCGTCGACTTCTTCGGCAATTTGTGATGCAAGGATGGCCCCGCCCGCTGGCCCGGATTCAACCAAACGAATTGGCAGACGAGCCGCCGTTTCGACTGTTGTCATCCCTCCACCCGCAGTCATCATCAAAATTGGGCATTTCAAACCCTCAGCGGCAAAGCGTGCCTTAAAGTCAGCCAAATACTTGCCCATCAACGGCTGAATGTAGGCATTCGCAACAGTCGTGCAGAGCCGTTCGAATTCACGTGCCTCTGGGCTTACTTCGTGACTTAGTGAAACCACAAGGTCCGGCACGTTTTCAGTCAACAGCGCGCGCAATCGCAACTCTTGCGCAGGGTTTGCGTAAGAGTGCATGAGGCAAATGGCTACAGCCTTGCAATTCAATCTTTGCAGATCAGCGACCAGCCTTAACACTGCACCTTCGTCAAGTTGCGTCAGTTCCTTTCCATGGGCATCCACGCGTCCTCCGATTGTCAGTGCCCGAGTACGCGGCACAAGCAAATCTGGTTTGACCAAATTGATTGCGTATTGAGAGTAACGTCGCTCGTATCCAATCTCGAGGATGTCCCTGAAGCCCTCGGTCGTAACTGTGGCTACCCTTGCCCCGCGTCGTTCAATTAGCGCGTTGGTTGCCAGCGTCGTGCCGTGGATCATACCGTTGATCTGGCTCCAATCACGACCTGCCTCTTTCAGAACCGAACGCGCACCTTCAATGGCACCCACGGCTGGCTGATCAGGTGTCGTCGGAGTTTTGGTTGTCGCCAAAATCTGCGAGGGTCCTTGAATTAGAACGGTGTCGGTGAACGTTCCACCGATATCGATTGCCAAACGCAATCCGGAATCATTGCTCATTAGAAAGACTGCTAGCTAAAACTGAAAAGCGGCTCAAAGACCGATTGCCCAACGGGTGTCTAAGCCGCCAGGTTAAGTAACAAGGTCGGATCCGGTATCCCGGCGCATCATTGGATGTTGAATAAAGATCATAACGGCCATGATCCTGTTACTTTTTCCGTAACAAGCATTGCACGAGATATGGTTGGATCGTCAACAAAATCCTTCACGCCACGGCGCAATCCGCGATTCGCGTGGAAAATCCGATGCTCCATCAACTTCTAACCCGCTGGACAGCACATGCAGGCAGAATTACCGTAATACAATCAGTCCAACAGGAGGTTTGCGCCAATGTCCAAGATGCTTTCGCTTACCGCGGCTTCGTTCGCATTGTTTTCCACGACCGCATTTGCAGACGGTCATTGCGCGGCGGGTAAAACGCTTACCGACGGCAAATTCACCATAGCAACAGGAAACCCCGCCTACTTCCCCTGGGTTCTGGACGATGCGCCCGAAAGTGGCGAAGGGTTCGAGGCAGCTGTAGCTTATGCCGTAGCCGAAGAAATGGGGTTTGCTGCGGAGGATGTCGTTTGGGTCAGGTCTTCTTTCGACGAGGCAATTCAACCGGGCGCTAAAGAGTTTGATGTGAACATGCAACAATACTCAATCACGCCGGAACGGGATCAAGTCGTCGATTTTTCATCTCCTTATTACACGGCGCCAATGGCCGTGCTGGTTGGTTCCAATGCGACGGACACGGAACCCACGCTGGAGGCCCTGAAAGGATTGCAATGGGGGGCAGTCGGTTCGACGACGGCGGTGCCAAAACTGGCCGCAGTCATCGAACCAGACAATGAGCCGCTGCTTTACGGCGATAACGCTGACGTCAATGCGGCCATGACGGCCAATCAGATAGACGCGGCACTGTTTGACTTGCCGACTGCGTTGTTTCTCAGCGCCGTCATGATCGAAGGCTCCAAAGTCATCGGTCAGTTCCCTGCTGACGAAGGCGACAACCCTGATCATTTCGGGATGCTGATGGAGGAAGGTAATCCGCTGAAGGCCTGTGTTGACGAAGCTATCGCCGCCATCGCCTCAAACGGAAAATTGGCAGAGATCGAGGCAAAATGGCTGCAGGACACCACTGGTGTTCCCCTAATCAAATAAGATGGCAAGATCAAAGGCGGCGGGGATAACTCGCCGTGAACTCTACGAAGCGCAGCAACGACGGCGTTCTATTTTGGTTGCTGCGACAAGCACCATAATCGTCGTCGTTGCCTTAGTCGTTCTGGTTCCGATGGCACCAGGATGGGGAAAGGTACAGCAGAGCTTTTTTAACGGCGAAGTGCTGGCAAAAACTTTTCCCAAACTGCTGGAAGCGTTTCGTATTAATGTAATGATCTTTGCGTGGTCGGCTCCTGCGATTGCTGTACTTGGTTTGTTGATAGCTTTAGCCCGCGACGCGAAATCCCCCGCACTTTTTCCTTTGCGTATATTTGGCGCTGCATTTACGGACATCTTCCGCGGTGTGCCAGTCATTTTGACTGTATATCTCATCGGCTTCGGCATACCGGGCCTTGGCCTGCCAAGGCCGTGGAATTCACCTTACATCTGGGGTTCGTTGGCTCTGATACTCACTTATTCAGCCTACGTGGCAGAGATTTTCAGATCCGGCATTGACAGCGTTCACCACAGTCAGCGCGCAGCTGCTCTGTCGCTGGGCCTTTCCGAGAGGCAGGTTATGCGGGATGTGGTTCTACCGCAGGCCATCCGCAATGTCGTTCCTTCGCAAATGAACATGCTTATCGCATTGCAAAAAGACGTGTCATTGCTTAGTTTCATTGGCCCCGTGGAAATTTTCCGTCAGGCCGGCGTGTTCAAGTCTTTGCTCGCAAACTTCACTCCTTATGTTGGTGCCGCCATCATTTTCCTAATCGTAACGATCCCCGCTACGCGTTACGCCGATCATTTAATGGCACGCCAGATGCGAGAGAGACGCTGATGGCAAAACTTGAGCTACGGGGCGTCGTGAAACGGTTTGGCGACGATACAGTTTGCGATGGGATTGATCTGGATGTGGAAGAGGGACAAATGGTTTGTCTCATCGGTGCATCCGGGGCTGGAAAGTCCACGCTTCTGCGCTGTATAAACCTGTTGGAACCTATCGAAGACGGCGCCATTTTCCTGGATGGCAAAGACATTTCCGTTCCAGGGCTTGACCCTCAGTCGGTACGAGCAAGGATCGGAATTGTTTTTCAGAGTTTCAATCTGTTCCCTCACATGACGGCGATTGAAAATGTTATGCTCGCGCCGCGTCGGGTGCATGGAAAATCACGCGCTGAATTGTTACCCGAAGCCGAGGCGCTTTTTGCCAGATTTGGCCTTGCCGACCGGATGCATAACTACCCGGATCAATTGTCAGGTGGACAACAACAAAGAGTGGCCATTGTTCGGGCCCTGGCCATGCAACCTGAAGTGATGTTGTTTGACGAAATCACCTCGGCCTTGGATCCGCAACTGGTTGGTGAAGTTCTTGACGTGTTGCTAATGCTGAAAAAGCAGGGAATGACAATGGTGATGGCCACCCATGAAATGGGATTTGCCCGCGAAGCGGCGGACAAAGTGTGTTTCTTGCAAAACGGGCGTATTGTTGAAGAGGGCCCGCCAGAAGTGCTATTTGAAGCGCCTCAACAGGAAGCTACACGCACTTTTCTTGCCCGTGCATTGAAGTGACTACCATTGGCTGAGCCGCTTTAATCTTGCTACTGGGCCGGGGAAAAGCTCTCCGTAAAATCCAGAACAGATATCTTGTGTTCAAACCGCTGTTCAATCGCCGTTCATTTATTCTGTTTTATATGCGGGCAGTTTGGACAACGCTGATTTTAGAGCGTCACCCCACCCGTCCGAAATGGTTCGGAAATATGCGTCATCTGCCTCGAACCTAGTTCGCTTGCCAGCAGCAAAACTGTCTTCGTCGTAGAAGGACAGATCAAGCGGTGCGCCAACGGACAAGTTGGCTTTGATGGTTGAATCAAAACTAACCAGTAATAACTTTACGGTTTCGGCAAAGCTCATTTCCGGATCGAAAGCCCGGACCAAAATCGGTCGACCGTACTTGGTCTCCCCGATTTGGAAAAACGGAGTATCTTCACTTGCTTCTATAAAGTTTCCTTCGGGATAGATCAGAAACAACCGCGATGGTCCGCCTTTGATCTGACCGCCCAAAATCATGGTGGCGTGGAACGCGCTATCGGCCTGCTGGCCCGCGCAGCCGTGCTGTTCAATAACGTCTTTGAGTGTGTCTGCAACCAACTGAGCGACCTGAAACATTGTTTCCGCCTCAAGAATTGACGGCGAACGATCAGCAGGCGCCTTTGTCCTTTCTTCCAGTAGACTTACAGTTGCCTGCGTTGTGGCCAGATTGCCGGCCGTCAACAAAGTAATGAATCGCTCGCCCTCGATCGTCCAGTTGAACATCTTGTTAAAGGTGGAAATGTTATCGACACCAGCATTGGTGCGCGTGTCAGACATGAAAACCAACCCGCGGTTCAGCCGCATCCCCACAGCATAGGTCATTCTTTGTCTCCGTTACTGCTGTGCGACTTGCAGCTGTACCGTCAACTGCTCACCCGCTGCCCCAATTCTACTTCCTATTATCGGTGCAGCCTGTGAGTAGTCTAGCCCCGTTGCAACACGAACATATCTGTTGTCGGGAGATATCCCGTTGGAGACGTCAAATCCAACCCAACCTAGTCCTTCAATATGCACTTCCGCCCAAGCATGGGTCGCATCTTGTAGCTCGGTTTCATTCATCATCAGATAGCCTGACACGTAGCGCGCAGGCAAACCGAGTTGGCGTGCCCCGCTAACAAAAATATGCGCGTGGTCCTGACAAACTCCGCTGCCCTCTTCGATTGCGTCCTCAGCGCTCCAGTCCGTATGTGAACTTCCGACCTTGTATTCAACACGATCCCTGATGGCATCTGACAGTGCATGAAGCTGCTGGACAAGTTCGCCCTGCGGTAGCGATCTGACCATTTCAGCGACACCTTTGCCCGGTTTTGTCTGGCGTGTGCTGCGTTTGAAAAGCCAAAGCGGTGTTGACCCTTCGTGAGGCCCAAGAATACCGTGCGTATCTTCAACCTCGACTACACCTTCCGAAATCAAAGACACACTCTTTGTGTTTGGTTCAAAACAAACCAGCTCGACAGTATTTCGATGATAGTCCTCGAAAGTCAGTTCCTTGCGCCCGCCCTTGACGCGGGTATCCCAACTTTGGATAGTTTGATTGCGGAAAGACTTAGGGGTTTTTCTAAGTTGCTGCAGACCAAACGGAACTGGCGCATCAAAGTCATATCTGGTTTCGTGTTTGATATGCAGTTTCATGCTCTACTCATAAAAGCGATAGTCGATTTCAACTTGGCGACTTAACATCGAAAGGTCGTTCAAAAATTCTTGTATGAACTCATGAAGCCCGAACTCAAAAATTTCGGAGATATCCTTGTCCATATACTTTTGGAAAAGCGCATCGGAGCCTTCGCAGGACGGACCAGAAAATCCGTAGTCCTTTTTTAGATAAAAAAGGTTTTCCTGAATTTTGCGGCAACAGAAATGAAGACTGCGTGGCATTCGCTGATCGAGGATCAGAAAAGCGGCTATGTCCGAAGGCGTCGTCTTTTGGCCATGCGTCATCCGGTATCCACCCCCTGCACCGACTGATCGCAGGATGCTTTCCCACTGGATGTTATCCAAAGAGGATCCGACTGAAAATGCTGTGGGCAAAAGGACATAATACTTGACGTCCAGGATGCGCCCTGTGTTGTCGGCGCGTTCCACGAACGTACCCAACCTTGTAAAGTCAAAGATGTCATTGCGCAGCATTGTACCAAGATTCGCTCCTCGGACCAAAGCTGCCTGATGACGAACCAGTTCCAAGACACCGGGCAAATCCCGCTCGTTTACACGGCGTTTCATGACCGCGTCGATCTTCATCCAAGTGGCATTGACCGCGCTCCAAACGTCGTGCGTTAAGGCAGTTCGCACAAGGCGCGCGTTGTCCCTTGCCTGTTTGATGACGGACCGAACCGACGAAGGGTTTTCAGCGTCCCGCAAAACCCAATCAACAGCATTGTCTTTGGTTACCTCGTCATACTTTGAATGATAGCTGTCCAGAACACCCGCGGTTTTCAGAACCGACGCCCACTCTTCGATCGAGTTTTGGGCTCGGGTCAAAGCCATACGTTGCCCGGTTTCAAGTAATCTGGCGGTGTTTTCAGCTCTTTCCAGATAGCGGGACATCCAGAACAACCCGCCTGCGGTTTTTCCCAGCATGGCTTAGTCCTCCAGAACCCAGGTATCTTTGGTGCCGCCACCCTGGGAGGAGTTCACGACCAAAGAACCTTTCTTCAGAGCCACCCTCGTCAACCCACCAGGTGTAATTTTGATGCCTTCGGGTGAAACAAGAACAAACGGGCGTAGATCAACATGTCTGGGTGCCAAACCTGATCTGGCAAAGATTGGGACGGTCGACAACGACAACGTTGGCTGTGCTATGTAGTTGGACGGCCGCGCCCTGAGCTTGTCGCGGAAAGTCGCAATCTCTTTCTTGCTGGCAGTGGGGCCAATCAACATACCATAACCACCAGAACCATGTACTTCCTTGACCACCAGATCTGACAAATTGTCCAAGACATAAGCAAGCGAGTCAGGTTCGCTGCATCTCCACGTTGGAACGTTCTTCAAAACTGGCTTTTCGCCTGTATAAAACTCCACGATTTCAGGCATGTAGGAATAGATCGCCTTATCATCAGAAATTCCGGTTCCCGGCGCATTTGCTATTGTTATTCCCCCAGCGCGATAAACGTCCAAAATACCAGGTACACCCAGAGCACTTTCTGGGTTAAAATTCAAAGGATCAAGAAACTCATCATCTACCCGACGATACAGAACATCTATTGGACGATACCCTCGCGTGGTGCGCATGCAAACGCGCCCTTTAACGACGCGCAGGTCGTGCCCCTCAACCAATTCCACTGCCATCTGGTCTGCAAGAAACGCATGCTCGAAATATGCAGAATTGTAGATACCCGGTGTAAGAACTGCTACAGTCGGCTCCCCTTCGGCGCAATCTGGTGCGCAAGCCGCAAGGGACCGTCGCAAGTTTAGCGGATAATCTGAGACGTTCCGGACATTCGTCGCGCTGAACAACTCGGGGAACATCTTGAGCATCGTTTCCCGGTTTTCGAGCATGTAACTTACGCCAGACGGGGTTCTGGCATTGTCCTCCAATACGAAAAATTCGTCGGGTCCCGTGCGGACCAGATCAATCCCTACAATATGCGTGTATATTTGCCCGGGCGGTGAAACACCCAGCATTTGCGGCAGAAATGCCTCGTTTTCAGCTATCATTGCAGCGGGAACTCGCCCTGCCCGAACAATTTCCTGACGATGGTAGATATCATAAAGAAACGCATTGATGGCTCGAACACGCTGTTCAATACCACGTTCCAACCGCTGCCATTCGCGACCGGAAATTACCCTGGGAACGATATCGAAAGGAATTAAACGCTCTTCAGCTTCTGACTTGCCGTATACGTTAAACGTAATGCCCGTCAGTCTGAAAACCTCTTCCGCTTCGCGTTGTTTTGCCCGCAACCGCGAAACATCTTCGGCATCAAACCAACGGCCTATCTCTTCATATGGTCCGCGGAGTGATCCGTCACTGTTGTACATCTCATCAAAATATTCACTCATTCGAGAAGTTTGACGAACACAACGCAGTTTTCAAGTAAAACGGACTGAAAAACAGAATTGCTTTCTGAGTTGCGTCTATTTTTGAGGCTGTCGGCCAAGGCGTAAAGCGAAGAAAAATCGAGCTGAACTGCAACGCTGTGTATAGTCCTAAAAAACGGCTGGAGGATACGAATGAACTATTGGAAATTACTGGTTCAAATAGTTTGTGCGCTTGCTCTTGTCGCATGTGCCCCAAAAGTTCGCACTTACGAAAAGACAGTGACAAGCTCTGTTCCCACAAATTCGAACAGCGCTTTAAGTCAAGCCGCCAACAGACTTGGGGACCCAAAGGACGGGCGATCCGGAGTAAAGCTGATTAATGATGGAGAACAAGCACTGGTCTCAAGACTTTTGTTGGCCGCCGCTGCAGAACGATCGATCGATGCGCAATACTACCTTTTGCACAATGACCCAACGGGGCACCTTTTTGCGGCCAGCCTTTTGCAGGCGGCTGACCGTGGTGTTCGCATTCGGCTGTTGCTGGATGATATGGATACCTCCAGCTATGACGCTATGACAGCTGCTCTGGACTATCACAAGAATATCGAGATCAGGCTGTTCAACCCCTTTTGGCGGGATCAGAGCCTTCTTGTCGCCGGGCTGACGGACTTCAAACGCATAAACCGCAGGATGCACAACAAGTCGATGACTGCCGACAATGTATTCACCATCGTGGGTGGGCGAAACATAGGTGCCGAGTATTTCCTGGCCCAGGAAGAAATGAACTATGCTGATCTCGATGTATTGGCAGCCGGGCCCGTGGTTGAAGAGGTCTCTAAAAGTTTTGACGCCTATTGGAATAGCGAGTTCGCCGTACCCGCGCGTGTGGTTGTTGGAGAGCCTGAAACATTTGGTCTTAGCGAAGCCCGTGAAAGGCTCCATGCCCTTGTAGAAGAGGCAAAGCAAACCCAATACGGAGAAGCTCTGAGAAAATCCGCAAGGGAAAACTTCGCAGATGGAGCGTTGTCTTTGGATTGGGTTCCAGCGAGGTTATATGCGGACCCGCCTTCCAAGGCTGCGGGCGTTGACAACTCTGACCCAATTCTCGCGTCTCAACTGCTCCCGTATTTTGAAGATGCGCGGGATGAGGTGAATATAGTCTCCGCATATTTCGTGCCCCGCAACAACGGCGTCAGATGGATGACCGAACTGGAAAACCGTGGGGTCGACGTAACGGTCGTAACCAATTCGTTGCGCTCTAACGATGTCGCGCCAGTCTATGCCCATTACGCCAAGAAACGCCGGGCACTGCTGCGCGGTGGGGTGGATTTATATGAATTGAGACCCGATGCTTATCAGGTTCAACGGCGCGGAATTAATTGGGCGCAATCACGCTCGGGTTTGCATTCCAAGGCCTTCGCGATTGATGACCGTTATCTATTCGTAGGATCGTTCAACTGGGACCCACGCTCGGTAAATATCAACACTGAAATGGGCATCCTGATAGACTCGCCTTCATTGACCGCTCAAACCATGGGTGCGCTGAACGAAGTACTGCCTGCTTACACATATCGGGTGACTTTGGAGAATGCCGGTCAGCTTAAGTGGCAAACTCGCGATGAAGACGGCACAATCTTGGAATACGACTCCGAACCGACAGGCTCGGCCTGGGATCACATCGTTTCCGGTTTCCTCGCTATTTTGCCCATCGGATCGCAGCTTTGATCTAGTGCGAAAAGAGAGTTGGACCTTTGTCCACAGCCGCACGTGTGACATTCGGAATTTTGGAAAGGACAATGATTTTGAAGTATTTCAGACTTTATGCCGACGTATCTGGCGAAAGCCGAGAAATACGTGTGGGCGACGTATGGCACATGGAAGACAAAGGTGGGCACGGTCACCACACCAAAGTTACAAGCGAAAGTGACTTTGAGGCCGCCATCATCCAGTACGAATGACAATTGAAACCCAGTGCAATCTCGATCGGTGTTTTTGTGTAAATAGCCTCTAAATTCTCTCGCTATTTTGCTGTCGTTACTAGCAAGCGATTTCCGGGTATACTGTCCTCGGAATATGCGACCGAACACGATGAAGCCTGACTGAAGTTCTTGAAACAACAGGCGCGGGGGAAACGGATATGGAACAACGACTTTCGGCGATACTGGCAGCCGACATGGTTGGTTACTCGCGCTTGATGGAAGCGGACGAATTGGGTGTCTTGTCCCGACAAAAAAAGTATCGCCGCGAATTGATCGACCCAGAGATATCTCGAAGCCGTGGGAATATCGTCAAGACGACCGGAGACGGTATGCTGGCCACATTTGAATCGGTTCAAGATGCCGTTCAATGCGCGGTTAAAATTCAGCAATCCATGAACCTTAACGAGACAGATCTTGACGACGATCAAAGAATCCGTTTTCGCGTTGGTATCAATTTAGGCGATGTAATTTTCGACGAGGGCGATATTTTTGGCGACGGTGTTAACGTTGCAGCGCGCCTGGAAGGATTGGCTGAACCGGGTGGCGTTTGCGTTTCTGATGTCGTGCACCAGGCTGTTCAAGACAGAGTAGACGCCGCATTCCGCGATATGGGTGGGCAAAGGGTAAAGAATATAAGCCGCCCAATTCGAGTTTGGCATTGGTCCCCGCAAGCAAAACCATTGCGAAAGGCTCCGGATGTATCTCTTCAGCAAAGAGTAAAGTTCTGCAAATCGAGCGACGGCGTGAATCTTGCGTGGGCCTCCACCGGACAGGGCACAGCCGTTTTGAAAGCACCAAACTGGTTGAATCATATTGAATATGAGTGGACTAGTCCGGTTTGGGGGGATTTCCTTTCAGAAATGTCCAAACTTTGCAGGCTGGTTCGATTTGATCAGCGGGGCAATGGTCTTTCAGACTGGGATGTCGACGACATTTCAGAGGACCGAATGATCGACGACATGCTTGCAGTTGCCGACGCCGCAGGTCTTGAACGTTTCGGACTGCTGGGTATCAGCCAAGGTTCGGCCTTTTCCGTCAGATTTGCAGCAAGATTTCCCGAGCGTGTTAAGTTTCTTATTTTGCTGGGCGGTTATGTCCGCGGCCGAATGATGCGCGGCGATGTCGAAGCTGAACAATTCTACAACGCTTCCCGGGCGATGGTATCAGCTGGTTGGGGTTCCCCCAACCCAGTTTATCGCCATTTTTTTACCTCGAGCTATATGCCGGATGCCACGCCGGAAGAGGGTGCCAGTTTTGACGAAATGCAAAGAATCTCTGCAAGTCCGGAAACCGCCCTGCGGATCATGGAAATGAACGCTTACACCGATGCACGCGTGGACGCCCGAAGCCTGAAGGTTCCGACGCTGGTGCTACATGCAAAGGGCGATATGGCAGCACCCATCAGCGAAGGGCGTGAAACCGCGCGGGAAATACCAACCGCCGAGTTTGTTGAGCTACCCGGAGCTAACCACTGCATGATACGCGGGCATTCCGGGTTCGATGAGTTTTTTCATGAGATTGGCCCATTCCTAAAAGACCACTCTGATTAAGCAACAACGTTGCCATTCAGACAAAACAAGGCATTTCTATATTTAGACATTGAACCAGCAGTTATCAGAAAACCGGGACGTGATCAGCGGCCGCACTTTTTAAGGAGAAAACAATGTCATACTTTCCCAGAAGACACTTCTTGAAAATGGCGCTTACCGGTTCGACCGCGATGGTTCTTGCCAATCGCGCAATAGCGCAGGCTACTTCACTTTCGGATGTTGGGGCCGCGATCATCGGCATCGATACGGCTACGATTTTTGTCGCTCGAGAAATTGTCACACTCGATCCTGAACAACCAACTGCGCAGGCCGTTGCGATCGTCAATGATCGTGTTCTTGCCTCAGGTACTCTTGAAGAAGTGCAGGTCTTAATTGGAGATCGGCCGCATGACCTTGACAGAACCTTCGAGGATCATGTCATCGTTCCCGGTTTCATTGCACAGCATGATCACCCCATCTTGGCAGGCTTAACCATGTCATCGTTGATCCTCTCTATTGAAGATTGGGATCTTCCCGACGGGAATACGACCGCCCTAGAAGACAAAGATGATTTTATGACCCGGCTGGCGAAGGCGGAATCTGAACTAAGCGATCCTTCTGAGCCATTACTCACATGGGGGTACCACGCGGCGTTCTACGGTCCGCTCACACGCTCTGACCTCGATAGCATTAGCGGTGAGCGGCCGATTTTTGCTTGGGCCAGGTCTTGTCACGAGTTCGTTCTGAATTCTGCGGCATTGTCCAAGGCTGGTGTGACGAAGGAGCTGGTTGAATCCTGGTCGGAAGGCGAATAGTCGCAATCCAACTTTGAAGACGGCCATTTCTGGGAACAAGGATTGTTTGCAGTCCTTCCGAACATCGCACCTATGATCGCAAACCCGGACAAGTTTCGTTCAGGCTTGCTGACGATGCGTGACTATATGCACGCAAAGGGCGTCACATTCGGAAATGAACCCGGCGGTATATTGGCGAAACCTATTCAAGACGCGGTCAATGCTGTGATGTCCGCCCCGTCGATGCCGTTTAGATGGACGTTTATCCCTGATGGCAAAAGCTTGGTGGCAACCTACGAAAACGACGCTGACGTGATCCAACAAACCAAGGCGCTGGTTGATTGGTATGGTGGCATGACAAGCATGGTTTCAGACAGCGTCAAACTGTTTTCTGACGGAGCAATATACTCTCTTGCGATCCAGCTTCGGGATCCTCCCATCGGCGATTATCACGGAGAGTGGATGATGGACAAAGATGCCTTTGAGCGTGCTTTTCGAGTCTATTGGGACGCAGGTTATCAAATACATGTGCACGTCAACGGAGACGCCGGTCTCGACCGAGTTCTGAACACATTGGAAGACAACCTGTTGCGCAACCCGCGATTTGATCATCGTACAGTGATTGTGCACTTCGCAGTAAGCGCACCGGATCAGGTCGATCGGATTAGAAGGCTTGGCGCCATCGTCAGTGCAAACCCTTACTACGTCACAGCACTGTCGGACCGCTATGGTGAAACAGGTCTGGGATCCGACCGCGCCGATCAGATGGTTCGGCTGGGGGATTTGGATAGGGCAGGAGTATCATGGTCCTTACACTCAGACATGCCTATGGCACCGGGCGATCCGCTGTTCTTGATGTGGTGTGCGGTAAACCGGGTCACCAGCTCGGGCCGGGTCGCAGGCGGGAACCAAAAGGTTTCAGCGGAAGAGGCGTTGCGTGGGGTGACAATAAATGCCGCTTATTCGCACCATCTGGAAGATGAGCTTGGCAGTATCGAACCGGGAAAGCTGGCTAACTTCACCATTCTGGAGGAAAATCCGTTGGCCGTGGATCCAATGGCAATAAAAGCTATTGTGGTTTGGGGCACAGTTATGGAAGGGCGTGTACAGAAAGTTGGTGAAGTTTCCGTCGACGAAGCACGCTTGAACAACGGTGTAATTCCCAGCGAATCGGAGTTTGCGAAACAAGCGCTAAACCACGCCCTTTCCGTGGTTCATAATCATCTTTGATGTGAAGCAGTGTTTTCGCCAGAATTGAGACTTTCAGTGGGTGGTGCTGTTTGGACGCCCCGGATAACTCAACGGACTAGACCCGCGATGGTCAAGTCAACCTCGGAAGCTAGGCGTTTTCTAAGCTGCCACAAAATCCAGAGCATTTTTGAACTCATCGGCGATATCCAAACTAGGCAAAAGCCTGAGTCTACACCGAAACGCCCAATCTAAGCTGCTTTTCACTCACTTCCGATTTTGTCCCCTGGAGAATTGGGCTTCCACGCTCTAAGACAAGAAAGCTGTCGCCTAGCGCGTACGCGAAGTCAAAATATTGCTCGACCAGAACGATTGCCATTTCCCCACGGTCGCGAAGCAGGCGGATAACCTCACCGATCTGCTTGATAATATTTGGCTGTATCCCTTCGGTCGGCTCGTCCAGCAATAAAAGCTTGGGCTTGGTAATAAGTGCTCGTGCAATTGCTAGTTGCTGTTGTTGTCCGCCAGATAAATCGCCGCCTCGACGCGCTAGAAAATCCTTTAGGATCGGAAATAGCTCGAAAACAAAATCCGGGAGTCGACGATCGCTGCGCGGCAAACACGCAAACCCGGTTTCCAGATTTTCTTGTACCGTCAGAAATGGAAATATCTCGCGCCCCTGAGGAACATAGGCCACGCCCTTCTTTGCAAGGTCATAGGCGGTCGTCTTTTCTACGGGTTCACCGTCAAGAGAATAGGTGCCGCCACTTCGCGGGTGCGTTCCAGATACGGCTTTCAGCAGGCTGGTTTTACCAACGCCATTGGTGCCCATGACACAGGTCACTTGCCCTCGGCGCGCAACTAAGTCTACGCCATTTAGGATTTGGCTACCCCCATAGTGAAGAGACAGATCCGAAACATTCAACAAATCAGCGCCCAAGGTACACCTCAATAACTTTTTCGTTGCGGGTTACATGATCCAGTGAACCTTCGGCCAGAACCGAACCCTCATGGAGCACGGTGACTTTACAATTTAGCCTGCGCACGAACTCCATGTCATGTTCAACGACTACGACCGCTCGGGTTTTCGCCGCCTCGACCAAAATTTCAGTCGTGTGCTCCCTTTCCGCTGGTGTCATTCCCGCAGCTGGTTCATCCACCAAAAGCAGCCTAGGGTCTTGCGCAAGCAACATCCCGATTTCCAACCACTGCTTTTGCCCATGGCTCAGCTCGCCTGCCTTACGGCTCATTACCTTTGCCAAACCGATTTCATCGGCCAGTTTAGCAACTTGTTCGTGATCTCTTCGGCTCGGATGAAACCGCAGAACGGCAAGCGGCCCGCGATTGTTCTTGAGCGCCAGCATCAAGTTTTCCTGAACGCTCTGATCTTCAAAAACAGTTGGGCGTTGAAACTTGCGCCCAACACCGGCCCGGGCGATCTGACTTTCGCTCATCGACAATAAAGAGACGGGTTTGTCACCCCAATAAACATGCCCCTCATCCGGCTTTGTTTTGCCGGTTATGATGTCCATGAAAGTTGTCTTTCCAGCACCGTTAGGGCCAATAACGGCGCGCATTTCCGTCGAGCCAATCTGGAACGTGAGATTGTTGATGGCCTTAAAACCATCAAATGAAACGGAAACACCCGACACTTCAAGAAGGTTGCTCATTCCAACGCCTCCTTTTCCCGCAAAGCACCTGCGTCCGGACCCAAATCGGCCCCATGGCGTTCCGGCGACCGGTGTTCAGTGAATCTGTCTATCAACCCACCTATGCCCTTTGGCGCAAAAAGTGTGACTGCGACAAACGATAAGCCCAGAAGGATAGTCCACCAATCGACCCATTGGATCGTGAAGAAACCAAGGGAAACATCCGGCGCCTGGCCGCCTGTGAACCACGTCGAAAGAAGCGAGACGAATGCAGCCCCGATCACGGCGCCGTAAAGCCGCCCGCGCCCGCCTATAGCAACCCAGACAGCGAGGTATATAGATGCGATCGGCGCGACCTCGGCCGGATTAATAATCCCGGCCTGTGGGTAATACAGCGCCCCGGCAATGCCACAAATCACGGCAGTGAACGAAAAAACAAACAGCTTGTACGCTTCGACTGAATACCCAAGAAAACGCACACGGCTTTCGTCGTCTCTGATCGCGCGCATGACTGAACCGAACTTACCCGACACGACCCATGCACAAAGCAGATATCCAAGGCCAAGAGCAAGCGCAGAAGCCCAAAAGAACAGAATTGAGATTTTCGATTGGGGAACCGCCTCCAGCCCTGGTAAATTCTGTAAACCGGAAAGACCGTTATTGCCCCGCAATCCGCTGTCGTTCTGGAACAAGTACAGGGACAGCGCCAAAGTCATCGCTTGGGTCAAAATAGACAGGTACACGCCAGTCACTCGACTGCGGAAGGCCAGCCAGCCAAATACCAGCGCCAAAAGCCCGGGTACGATCACGATTGCTGCCATCTGCAAGGGTAGTGAGTGCGCAAGGGCCCAAACGGGCGGAAACTCGGACGCACCAACTACACCAAATATTTGGGTGGCTATACCATCTGAAATCTCCTGCGGCGTCGGAGGTAACGCCGCTGCTGAAAGACTTTCGCGCACAATAACTTCGGTGCGCGCATACATCAGCCACATTCCGATCGCATAGCCGCCGATGCCGAAAAACGCCATATGACCAAGAGAAAGGATACCCGTGTATCCCCAAACAAGATCCATTGCTAATGCAGCTAGACACAGGCAAAGGGTTTTGCCCAGGGTTTTTATGAAACTAGTCGAAACGACACCAATGCCAAATCCTTCACCAAGAACTGTCACGCAAATCGTGAATAAGGAAAGGATCGCCAAAAAAATCGCAACCGAGGGATATCGCATCACGAATGGTTTTCGGGTTGGGGCGCCAGCGGAGGTGATGTCTACCATGTTACACCTCCGCCGCCCGACCCTTGAGCGCGATGATACCGCGAGGTCGGAACTGTATGAACAGTATTATGAACAGGATCATGTATGTCTGAGCCGCCAAAGTGTTCGAAGGATTCAACCACTCGATCCCCTTCTGCAATGTGCCAACCATAGTCGCGCCTAATAGTGTGCCCCAAATGTTGCCTACCCCGCCTACGACCACAGTCATGAAGCTTTGCACAATGTAGTCCGACCCCATTTCCGAGGTGACTTTTGCGTAAAGTCCGATTGCCACCCCAGCGATACCTGCGATCCCGGATCCAAACCCAAAGGTAAGCATGTTGATTTTGTCAGGGTTGATACCCATCGAAGCTGCCATCCTTGGGTTTTGTGTGACCGCGCGAACTTCCAGCCCCATACGGGTGCGGTTCATCACAAACAGGAACAACGCCAGAAAGATTAGAGCCAGCACGAAAATCGCAATCCGGATATAACTGATTGAAACAATGTCATTGATGACAAATGACCCATCCAGCCACGCGGGCGCAGTAAGCGGACGGGCCTGAGTTCCAAAGATGTTTTTTGCCAATTGCTGCAGCGCTATCGATACACCAAATGTTGCCAACAAGGTTTCTAACGGGCGATGATACAGCCAGCGGATTACCAGCCGTTCCATTGCAACTCCCGCTGAAAACGTCACCAGGAATGCACAGGGAATGGCCACAAGAATAGATATCGTAAAATCCGGTATGAATAGCTGAACGACATAGCCAGTGTAAGCACCCATCATTATGAATTCGCCATGGGCCATGTTGATAACTCCCATGACGCCAAAGGTGATAGCCAGGCCGATTGCGGCAAGAAAGTAAATCGATCCGAGTGAAAGAGCGTCAAGGATCAGGTCGGCCGTTCTATTCAGGGCCACTTGTGTTTCGATATTGTCCAATGCCGCTTGCGCGGCCAACGCCACGGGAAGACTTGCACCCACATAGGTTCTAAAGAATTGGTGCTTTTCTATCTCGGCTGCCCTCTGCGCATTTGTCACCAAAGGATCGGCGAGCCCTTGCTGGGCCAGTAGCTTATAAGCGGTTTCCCTTGCTGCAACGTCATCCAAAGAGGCGACCTGAATACCTGCAACAGCAGTGCCTTCAATATTTGCAATCAGCGTTTCCTTGACAGCTTGTGGGCTGACTGTTGCAGGGGCCAGTTCGTTTTCCACCAGAAAAGAATAAGCTTGTGATTCTGTCAGTTCATCCGAACCAACTTCAACAGGAATGCTGCCTTCGGGAACAACTTCCCCAACTTGTATTTCAGTCGCGATTAAAGGGTTTAGCGCTGCGCGGACTTCGACACTTAGGTCGCCATCAAAACCTTCGATCGCTGAAATTCGCGCTGCTTCTTCCTCGTCGAAACGGATCGTCAACAAACGTTCCAGCCGCGTTTTACGCAGTCTTATTGCTGGATCTTCTTCGCCTTCCAATGACCCGCGCAATGCGATCAAGTGGCTTGGTTGAGCATCACGTTCAATCGCGGTCAAAGCAGTTTGCCGGTTTTCCGGGATTGGGTCATTCAACTGAAACTGAACCAAGGCCGCGGCGATCATACTGCGAATGCCGGAGTTCGGCTTTAGCTGCTTGAAAGTTTTCTTGTCTGCTATCCCAGTTTCTGAATTGTCAGAGACATCAAAGGTCTGCAGCCCACCGTTTGCCTTAACCGCAAAAACAAACAGACCACTCTCTTTGTTGACCCACATTTCTTTCGCTTGCCAACGTTCAAGAACCACCTGAGCTTCGGGAAGTCCGCTTTGGGCCAATGCATCAATTGCGGGGCCGATCGTTTTGCGCGAAGACTTCACGATCGCCTCGGAGTGGGACTGAAGAATAAGCTGAACCGGGGCGTCTGCGGATTGGGCCGACACCGGGGTCGGAGCCATCAAAATGATTAGCAGAAGCAAAGCCCGCTGGATCATAAACAGCATGGAAAGTGACCTCAGAGTGGTGCCCCAAGGCGCAATGCAAACGCCTTGAGGAATAGGTTTCAGATCTTAGTAGTTGGACTTGATCTGCACGCAGCTCTCAGTTTCTGTGTTGTACATTCCGCAGCCCAATTCTTTCCAATCGGACTTTAGAACGGCGGATTCCGGCAGGTAATCGGTCCACGCGTCGCCAGGCACCTCTTCGGTCTGGCTAATGATATCGAACTGGCCGTCTTCCTGAATTTCACCGATCAACACCGGTTTGGCCAAGTGATGGTTCGGCAGCATTACGGCAGTACCTCCGGTAAGGTTCGGAAATTCCTGACCATACATCGCCTCGCGCACGGCATCGACCTCGGTCGTTCCGGCCTCGGTTGCCGCGTTCACCCACATGTTGAATCCAATGAAATGGGCCTCCATCGGGTCATTTGTCACGCGGTCCTCACCCATACGCGCTTTCCAAGCTTCGACCCACGCTTCATTTGCTTCGCTGTCCGCCGACTGAAAGTAGTTCCACGCCGCCAAGTGACCGACTAGGTTTGTTGTATCAAGTCCTGCCAGTTCTTCTTCGCCAACCGAGAATGCAACGACAGGAATGTCGTCAGCCGAGATACCTGCGGCCGCAAGCTCCTTATAAAAGCCGACGTTTGCATCGCCGTTAATTGTCGAAATAACACCAACTTTCTTTCCGTCTGCGCCCAGCGCAACCACATCAGCCACAATCTTGGACCAGTCAGAATGTCCGAACGGAGTGTAGTTCACAAAGATATCTTCAGCGGCAATACCTTTTTGCTGAAGATAACTTTCAAGAATGTTGTTTGTGGTTCGCGGGTACACGTAGTCGGTACCCAAAAGCGCAAATTTTTCAACTTCGAGCTCTTCTAAAAAGTAATCAGTCGCCGGAATGGCCTGCTGGTTCGGTGCCGCGCCGGTATAAAAGACGTTCTTCGAGCTTTCTTCACCTTCATAT